>WGMW01000044.1 GCA_016124845.1 Flavobacteriales bacterium | reverse complement strand
TTGCTTTGACCTGTTCATACTCCTTTATCAGAAAACGGAACTTCTCCAGGTAGTTCCGTTGAAGGGTCATGTCATTGGTGTTTATTCGCATAACAGAAACCTAAAGTTTTGTTACCGAATTAGTTGACTTTTACAATTGCGAGCGAAGCGCGGCAATCTTTCTAAGAGATTGCTTCAGTCGTTCCTCCTTCGCAATGACGTTTAATCAATTCGCTGCGAAACTTGCTTCACGGTAACTCCCGCAAGCGGTTTTTTCAGCGCATATTCTGCTTTCGCGAAGGTGTCTTCCAACGCCTCAGGAAGGTTGAGAGATACGGTGTCTTCTTCGTTGCCAACCTTACAGCGGAACGGATTGTCCTTCTTCATGGCCAAGTAGATGTCCCAAAGCGTGATGCTCATGGACGGGCGACCCAAAAAGTAACCGCCACCGATGCCTTGCTTCACCTTAATGAGGCCGAATTCCTTCAATCGCCCAACGATTCTACGCACAACAACAGGGTTTGTGCCGATACTTTCGCCCAATTCCGTGCTGTTCACCAAGTGCTTGTCGGTGCGGTCGAGGTAAACACAAATGTGGATGGCGTTGGTGAAAGTTGAATCGATTTGCATGGCGGAATTTTGTCACAAATGTAACTCTTAGAGTTTTTTACGCTGTGATTTTTGTTGCATTTCCATGCGTCAATTTCATTACCTAAACTTGTCCAAAATCACAGAAATGAGCGCTTACATATATGATGCGGTGCGCACACCGCGCGGAAAAGGAAAACCAGACGGGGCTTTGGCTTCGGTAAAACCCGTTGATCTTTTGGCTTTGACCTTCAAGGCCATTCGTGATAGAAATAACCTCAACACCGATCTGGTGGAAGATGCTATCATAGGTTGCGTGAGCCCTGTGAAAGAGCAAGGAGCGAACATCGCTAAGGCTGCTGCCATTGAGGCAGGTTATGCCGAAACCACCGCAGGTGTGCAGGTGAATCGTTTCTGCGCGTCAGGTTTGGAAGCCATCAACATGGCAGCTGCGTATGTTGGCAGCGGAAACGCTGATATGTTGGTTGCTGGCGGATTGGAAAGTATGAGCCGTGTGCCGATTGCTTCCGATGGCGGCCCGATGTATGACGACCGCGATTTCATTACGAAACACGCGCTTGTTCCACAGGGAATTTCTGCTGATCTGATTGCTTCCAAGTTCGGTTACAATCGTACGCAGTTGGATGAGTTTGCTTCGCGATCACACGCCAAAGCAGATGCCGCTTGGAATGAGAGTCGCTTTGCGAAGTCCATCATTCCCGTGAAAGATGCGGATGGAAATTCATTGCTTGATAGAGACCAGATGATTCGTCCTGGCACCACCGCAGAAGGACTTTTGAAGTTGAATCCAGCCTTCCAGAAACTGGGCGATATGGGATTTGACCAACTCGCACTCCAGAAATACCCAGAGGTTGGAACCATCAATCACGTGCATCATGCTGGAAACTCTTCGGCCATTGTGGATGGTGCTGCTTTGACACTTATTGGAACAAAAGAAGCTGGTGAAGCACAAGGTTTGAAACCACGCGCAAGAATCCGTTCCATGGCGTTGACAGGAACCGAACCGACCATTATGCTTCTTGGACCAGCGCCAGTTACACGCAAAGCGTTGAAAAAGGCAGGGATGGAAATCGGTGACATCGATCTGATCGAGGTGAACGAGGCGTTTGCTTCAGTTGTGCTTCGTTTCCTCGAAGACCTGAACATTGACGAAAGCAAAGTGAACGTGAACGGTGGTGCCATTGCCATGGGCCATCCACTTGGGGCTACAGGTGCTATGCTGATGGGAACGCTTATCGATGAACTCGAACGTCAGGATAAGCAAACTGGTCTTGTAACCCTTTGCGTTGGTGGCGGAATGGGAATTGCTACCATAATTGAGCGGGTTTAATCGCTACCTTTAAATCATGAGCATCGAAACCACAAAACTTGAATTGATCGAGTGGCTGACCAAACTCGACAACGAACAGATGTTGGAGGCTTTGCTTTTCTATAAGAAGAATCATGAGGTTGTCGGTGAAGAGGAAGACCTCACACCAGCGCAGAAAGCTAAAGTGTACAAAGGATTGGACGATATTCAGGCCGGAAGAGTGATGGAAAGCTCTGAAGTTTGGAAAAAGTATGGCCGCTGAGTATCGGGTCATTTGGTCGGAAGAAGCGGTAAGCGACCTTCAAGAAATCTACGATTTCGTTTTGCGGAAATGGTCGCTCAAGGAGGCCGAAAGATTACTTGATCTGGTAAAGGATTTCGAGGACGTGATTCGTGTCTATCCTGAAGGGTTCAAACTATCAAATTCTGTGGAGGGTGTTCGAATCGGACACATACATCAGAACACTACGGCCGTTTATCGCATTCAGGACAAGACAATCGAGATAGTAACCCTATTTGATAACCGTCAGAAGGAAGATTTCAGGGATTAGCGTCCAACCTCATACCTCATACCCTTCGAATGGGTTGTAAACTAAGGCGCATACATGCATTGCAGTTGTGAAATGCCATTGCTTGGGAACCGTGTTTGAAACAGAGGCCGCCAGTACAATTTCGGAATCAGATTCCAATATTGTTCCAAGCTGATGAATGAGGACAAACCTATTTATCAACCTCCAACCTCACTCCTTCTGAGTGCGTTGTAAACTCAGGCGCGTACATGCATTGCAGTTGTGAAATGCCATTGCTGAATGTACCTGCCTGAGTAACGTTCAGGTCGTATTCGAATACGAACGTGCCTTTGGGCAAGTAGCTGAAGAAGAAGTTCATGGCCGCATCGGTGGTGGAGCGGTAGTAGCTCAATCCTTCTTGGAATTCAACTCCTGAAAGTTGCTTGCGCGGTTCGAAACTGGCAGCACGCATGTCTTTCAAATGCACGTATTCCATGTGGCGGTCGGTTTCAAGAACGATGCGAACGCGAACTCTATCTCCAACCGAAAGCGAGGTGTTCTCTCCCAATGGTTTCATAACGGGGCCGTTCTCCGTGTCTTCCAACAGCATCACATCCCGCTCCATTTTTATCGGGTTATCGGTAGCACCTGTGGTCTTATCCAAGTCCTCGAAATACTTCCAGTAAACCGCACCCCACGCCACGCCATCGTTGTCTTTGGTAACGGTCACATTACCCATTTCCGAATCAACTGAACTCTTTGTCCAATTGGTTTTGAAATACCCCGTCCCTGCTTCGGTTTTCAGGTCGGGGTCAGTGCGCGGGTCGATGGTTTCGTTCCCCAGTTTGATGGAAACTTTCGCTTCAGTTTCAAAGTCGGTGTTGCCAGTTGAGATCAGCGCGTAGCAGGCTTCGGCTGTGGCCTTGGTCGTTTCCCAACTTTGCGTCTGCTTTTGTTTCAGCAGCCAAATGTTCATCTCGCGCACCATGTCGGCATCGTTCGCCACCTCATCAAACGCTTCCAAGATCATCACGTGGTTCTCAATCGGAGCCTGATACCAGTAATAACCCTTGTCCATGGCCCAATACGTGCCGAATTCCTCACTTGTCAAAGCCGTTTCTCGAAGAGACACGATGACTTTCTTGGCATCATCTTCAAAGCCCGACCGCTTCAAAACCACAGCCGCCAGACCTTTCTGCGAAGCATCAAGTTTTGTCCACTTATCGCGAATGTTCTTCACGATCAGGTTGTAAGTGGTTTTCGCCTTGCCGTTCAGCGCAAAATCATCCAGCCAGAACGACCGCGCATAGGTCATGTGCAGGTCGGTCCAACTCGGCATGTAATCCTTGTCCTTCAGGTCTCTGCGGTCGTAGAATTTCACCATTTCCTCATCGAGAAAAACGATTGCTTCGCGAAGCATTGATTCAGTTTCTCCATCCATTTGCCACACGCTCATCTTGCGCATTTTCCCGAAGCCCGAAACGATGTAACGCGTGATGTACATGTCGGAGCGCAAGCCGTTAAACCAGCCCCAGCCGCCATCGGGCTGTTGGTTCTGCTTCAGTTTTTTCAGGGCCGCTTGCAGTTCGGTTTCCATACGATCAGTATCGAACAGCTCACCAATACGCCTGCGCTGCTCGGTCTCATTCTGCGCATCGCGCACCCAAGGGGTTTCGGTCAGCAATGCTTGTTTCAGTTCTGGGTTTTTGTCCAGTTCAGATTGGAATGCATCTCCTTCTTTGTTCTGAGCATCACGCTTCCATTGCTCGAAAACGGCTTTGATCTTCGGGTCTGAATTGGCCAGATGCGTGCCGATGGCGTTGGCGTAGTAGCGACTGAAGATCTGCTCGGAGCACTCATACGGATATTCCATCATGTACGGCAGGGAAAGCACCGCCAGCCAGATCGGATTGGGCGTGAATTCGAGCGTGAGCGAGTGGTTTCGAAGCGTAGAAGATGTGTTGTGTTTCAGCTTATCGAAACTGAACGTGTGCGTGCCTTTTCCTCTGACGGGAAGTGGCATGCTTTCGGTCACCAACATGCGGTTCGGAAGTACGGGAATGGTTTTTTCCTCGCCATCGGAGTGATTATCAGACCACGCTTTTGTGGTGAATTTGATGGCGGAAATTCCTTCGGGAATGTTGATTTCCCAAGAAGCTACCGCTGAACCATTTGCAATGGACAATTGGCGATTGGCAATTGGCAATTTGAGTGGTTCTCCTGTGAGTGCATCTTGGAGTTCCAGCGAAGCAGAAGCCTTGGTAACCGAACTGTCCAACACATTCACTTTCACTTGGAAAATGAGTTTATCGCCTTCCCGCACGAAACGCGGATAGTTCGGTGTGATCATCAATTGCTTGCGGGTTACGACCTCTTCGGTGATGGTTCCAATTTTCAGGTCTTCGGTGGTGGCAAGCCCCATGAATTTCCATCGCGTGAGCGATTGTGGCGCATTGAATTTGAAGCTGACATTTCCCTTTTCGTCACTCACCAAATGCGGATTGAAGAATACGGTCTCGCTGAAATCCGATCGCATTCTAATGTCTTTCGGGGTGGCTGAGTCGGAGTTGTCAGAAATCATCGTGTCGCCTGAAACCTTGTCCGCTGTTGGGGGTGAAGCACCATCTTTCATAATTAACGGAGCTTCGTATTCTACCACTTGAACTTCGTCCAAGACGGCCTCCTCTGCGATACCAAACATTTCAGCCGCTCTTCCGCGAGAATAAACCGTGTTTCTGGCCGATTGCAGGTAGATATTCCTTCCTCCAAAATAGTACCCGAACCAATCAATCTGCTCAAAGTCCCTATCAATCGTTGAACTCGGATATTTCATCCAGTTGCGGTTCCATATCTGGGTTTGGGCTTGGCCAAAGGAGTTGGAATTCCAGTTGTAGCGGACGTTCAGAAAATGGTAAGGCGACAGCCCCCAATTGTTGGCGGCCAGCACATCCAACGAGGCATCATACATTGTGGTCAGGAATTCGGCCTTGGCGGGTTTTCCGTTCATGTCTTTGATGCTGACGGTCCATTCTTCGGCATCATCGGGCGCCATTTCCTTGCGGAAGGTTTCGAGCTTCACATCCAACTGCTTGTTGGTGTAAGGCACCGAAATGGTTTTAGACCAACTCAACAGTTCGTTGTTCCGAACAGTGGTGATGTGGATCTGCGCATTTCCACGCCATTCTTCGGTCACGGGAATCTCCAGTTTCTGCTGAGTTCCCGTGCAAGAGATTCCCTTGGTGTAGATGATCTTGTTGGTCTGGAAACCTTTGTCCTTCACTTCCACCTCAATCTTGAAATCCACAAAAGCGTAAGACGAACCGACCAGCAGTTCAAGCGTTTCCCCAGGCTCATAGTTGTCTTTGAGCGTGTGGAACCAGGCCGTTGTGAAGTAGGGGGGAACCTTGGCCGTGGCATCCACCAAGTTGTAATACTCCTTCTGAATCACTTCCGTTCCGAATGCATCTTTGGCAGTGAGTTCCACGAGATAGTACCCTTGCCCGAGGCCATTCAATGGCGCAAAATTCACCTCGCCCGACTGTGCGGTTTTAACCACCGCATGGTACATGTTCTTGTCCTTTTCCCACGTTTGGTGGTCGCCCTCGTTCTTGTAAGGTTCGTTGCGGAACATACGCTTGAATTCCGATTCGCTCAGGTAGAACTGATCGGGCGTTTGCCATAATCGTTTGCGTAGAATCCGCTCATTCGGAATGAGTTTCCAAACATCCACCGAAACCTCGGCAGGTTGCTTTTCTCCCGAAAGATTTGTGGCTGAAACCGTGTATTTGCCCAGCTCCTTTTTCTCAATGATGGCAGGTACGTCAATGTCGATGTTAAGCGCATGATAACCCACCGAAACGCTGGTGTTGCCCGTCTGCATTTCGCCACTTTGGTCGGTCACGTCCACTTCAATCTGGTAGTTGAAAACAGGCTTGTAAGTGGCTTTGATGAGCGGGTCGGGCTGTGCTTCGAATTCAGTTTGGAAAACGCCCGAAGCATCGGTGGTTACGGTACCGAAAGCCACTTGCTTGGGCTGCGACTGCGGCATCCATCCCCAGCACAACCACGGAAATGGGAATCGGGCCATGCGTGTGACGCGGTATTTCACTTCTGCACCATCCAGCGGAACGCCTGAATACGACATGGCCGTTCCCGAAACCGAAACCGTGTCGTTCACGCGGTATTGCTCCTTCGGCTGATCGACCTTCACCTCAAACTTCGGCCGCTTGTATTCTTCCATGCGGAACGAATGCGAACCGCTTTCATTCCCGATTCGAATCATGCCATTCAAGCCTCCCGTTGGCGCAATGAACGTTCCAGAAAACGTCCCGAAACCATTTGATTTCAAGTTCAATGAGCTCACTTCCTGCCCGTTGGCATCAAAGAGTTTCATGGTCGTGTTCTTGTCAGTCAGCGTTTTCACCTCCTTGCCGTTGCTCGAAAGCATGATGCCTTTGAAATGGATGGTCTGGCCAGGGCGGTAAATGGCGCGGTCGAGGAAGAAATGCGTCTGGTCGTTCCAGCGGATGTCCTCGCGGTTGCTGTAGCCGAACACGTTATCCGCCCCGATCAGTTTGTCCTCGCCATGGTACACATCCACCACATAACCACGGTAATTCTGGCTCTGGCCCTTCCAAACCGCCTGCCCGTTCTGGTCGGTGGTCAGCGTCTGCTCCAATTGATAATCGTTGCTGCGCGTTTTGCGGTTGTAAACCAAACTCAGCAGTTCAATTTTTGCTTGCGCGATGGGTTTTCCGCTATCGCGCGAAACGACCTTCAGCACCGTTTCACCATCATTTTCTGAACGGGAAATAAGTGCAAGATCTGTGACCGTGACGATGGCATACGAGACCACATCCTTATTGGTAGATAATTTAGAGTCGGAGCCCGTGAAGATGACGTAGGTGCCGATTGGCAGACCTTCCAACGGAAGTTCAATGCTGTGCTCGCGGAAATCGCCTGGATTCGGAACTTGAAACGACTTTTCGGAAACGGTCTGCGAATGCGACTTCAGCCAGTTGATGAGCTTTTCGCCATAGTTGCTGCGGGCGTTCTCGCGGTATTCAATAGGGTCGAGTTTGGCCACTTGCGTGTAAACCGTCCACTTGTCCGCATCGGCATCTCCAATATTGCGGTAGTTGAACAGAAATCGGAAGGGCTTTTCGGCAAGTGTGTGCTGCTCGGCCGCCATGCTCCAATCGCGCTGACGGATACGTTCGGAAAGCGAAGTGCAATTCCTCGCGCCCAACGAATTCGGGAATTTCTGAATGTAAACCTGACAGATGGAATCGGCCGTTTTCCAATTCCAGCGTGCTGGGTGCGATGGGTCGGAGGCAGCGCTTCCTTGGTCATGATAAAGCAGTGCCAGATAGTAGGCAGCCTCACCCGAAACGGCATCGGCTGCGTGTTCCTTTACCAACTGCTGCAGCCTACGTGTGTAGTCCTTATGGGCCGATTGCGCCTGTGAACGGCCGTAGATGAAATTCAAGCGTTTCAGGTCCTCAGAGACCATGGCTTCTGTACCGAGTTTTTGCGCTTCGCGAAGCAATTCCTGATAAAGATGAATGCTGTAAGCCGCGGGTTGCAGACCGCTTTTCGTTGGTGCTTCCCACGTAAGGAACTCATCCACCGAACCCAACAGTTTCGGGTCGTTGTAAATGCCCGATGGGTCGAAGTTGATGAGTTCGCGCTCCTCCGAGCTGTAGAAATCTAATGCTCGAGATAGCAGAAGATGGTAGAGTGATGGCCGTAACTCACGGTACTTATCAGAGCCTGTCAGAATCGCCTCGTAATCCTTCAGCGCAGCGGATTTCAACACTTCCGCGTTCTCCAATGAAAGTCGGTAATGCTTGTCGGCTTCTTCAGCAATGCGCTTGAAATCCCATGTCAGGATGTTGTCTCCCGCAGTTTCAGTGGCAGTTCGGTTGTGTATCTGCCAACTGTTGTTCTGGTAATAGCCCCAGTTCATTTCGGCCAGCAACGAATGCAGTATCTGCTTGGTGGGTTCGGGCGCGGTTTTGGCCTCATCCTCCAAGCGGATGATGCTCGCCACCAGACTTTCCTCCTCAAACTCCGATTGGAACTTGATCTCGTGAATGACGGCCTTCACCAACTGCGGACCGTTGCCGTCTTTCACGGCTTGGTCGTGGATTTTCCGAACCACCTCTAAGGCCGATTTCGGGCGGCCATCGTTGGTGTATTGGTCTACTTCCTGCCACCAGCCGCCATAGTTCTGGGCTTGGCAACCCGTGGTGAAAATTGTGAATAGGGCGATAAGGAATAACCTCATGTGCTTCGGTTTTTCTTGTGGATGCATAAGTTATGGATTATCCATAATTGGGGGTGGGACTAACCGCAAAGGCGCAGAGTATTTCGCAGAAAACGCGAAGAAATTAGCCTTTCGAAGACATGTTTTTAGCCACAGAAACACAGATTTTCACAGAGAAAGGGAATAAAGATTCCATTGTAATTCTGTGTCTTCTGCGCTTCTGTGGCTATTTCATGTTTTGCGCTCTTAGGCGCATTCTTCGCGCCTTTGTGGTTAAAAAATCAAGGAAACGTAACGTAGATCTTGCCTGTGGTGGAAAGCGGTGCGGTCGGGTCGCTATCGAATTTGGCCTGCTGACAGGCTGATTTCGCTTTCACGAACAGGTACTTGTCGTCTGTGGTCTTGGTGCCTGGCGCGCCTGGTTCGGCACGAAGCACGTTCCCGTACTTGTCGATGGTCACTTCCACCACTACCACGCCCTCATCCTTGGTGCCAAGGCCGATCTTCGGGAAGCTGATCATCTTGCGGCCTTCCATCTCGTATTCGTACTCCTTGAAACCTTCTTTGAACTTCTTGCGGAGGTTGGTGGACGAAGCCGCAGTGGCCTGTTCCTCATCAAAGAAGTTGATGGTGCGGATGTCGGAAACGAGGATCTCCAACGGTCTTCCGTTGTGCATCATGGTGAGGGTTGGGCCCTGCATGGATTTCACTTCGCCCTTCTTCTGCGAGCCGTCTTTCATGATGACGGTGTGCTGCGCGAGGGCAGAAGAGATGAAGAGACAAGAGATAAAGAGATAAGAAAGGATGCTACGTGACATGGCTTGAGTTTTTTCGAAGGTAGAGCGAATAGTATGCCATGAACTGAAAGAGGGGCGCGAGTATTACACAATGATGTTTTGATAAGACCCCCTCGGCCTACGGCCACTCCCCCTTTCGAAGGGGGAGAATTGGCGCTCTGATTTAACGTTTGAACGAAGAGACAGCTCCCCTCCTGGAAAGGAGGGGTTGGGGGAGGTTTTTTTACTCCACCACCACCTTCTGCACCGACCGCTGGCCGTTCTGTGTAAGTACCTCTACCAGATAGATGCCGCTAGGCAGACCGCTGATGTCAATGACCACACGGTCATCCTGAGTGCCATCCGCTTGTGGCGGATGGTGTATCGAAGGACGACCAGCCACATCCCTCACCCAAACCTGCGCAAGCTGTGTGCGGCTTTCTATGGTAAGGTTGGTTGTGGCGGGGTTGGGGTAGATGGAGAAGGTGAAATCATCGTATTCCCAGATACCTACTTGCAATGTGAACTCCAAAATAAATGAGGTTCCTACACATCCATTGTCATCAACTACTTCAACGGTGTAGTTTCCGCTGGTTGTTGCCGTGTAAGTTTGGCCAGTTGCGCCAAGGATAATTGTATCATTCAAATACCATTGATACGATACAAAACTCTCAGGACATGTGAGGTCATTTTCATTATATAAAATGGTTGGAGTTGGTTCAATAATGCTGACCGAAACAGTGTCTGATAAAAACTCGCAACCGCCAGACATTGCTGAAGAATAGTAGCTACCTGCTTCCAATGCATAAATTGAATGGGATGTCGCTCCTGTATTCCATTCGTAATCCGTTAACCCTGTTTCTGCCAGTAGCAAAATGCTATCCCCATCACAGAACTCTAAATCACCGCTGGCAGTGATTTCGAAGCTACCCGAACACGATACCGTTATATCTTGGCAAGTGGTATCAGGGCCACAATCATTTTCTGCAATTAAGCAGACCTCATAAGTATTTGGAGATTGAAACGTATGCGTTGGGTCTTGAACATTGGCCTGAAATCCGTCTCCAAAATCCCAACTCCAATCGTCTGTGTTGGAACTTTGGTCTGTAAAATCAACTGCCAAACCATTAATAACGAAACTGTAGGCTGACTGCGGTGCAGGACAACTAACCGAAACCAGTTCACAGACAGTTTGTAAACCAGCACAATCATTGCCAACTGTTAGACAAACATTATACGTTCCTGTATCCGTATATAGGTGCTGAGGAGAAATGTCATTGGAAGAGTTGCCATCTCCAAAGTCCCAAAAGACCGTATCCGTATTAACAGTAAGGTTGGTAAAGTCCACCAATAGGTCAATAGCTGAACTTGTAAAACCCGCGGCCAATGAAGCATCTTCCGCATAAGTGAACCAACTTTCATTGCCGTCAAACATGTCTTCAAAATTATCCGCATCTGTGTCGTAGGCGGTAACCGCAATGCTATCGTTGATGCTCACACCACTTAACGTGTAGGTATTCACGTTTCCAACATCAATTGAATTGGAGAAAGAATAACCAGTAGGACTACCGTAGTAAACACGATAGCCCGCCAAATCAGTTTCCAAATTGTCAGACCAGCAAAGTTTGACATTACCGTTTCCTAATTCAACTTTGGAAACATTACTTATTGGCGTAACAGGTGCAGATGTGTTCGGATTCTGTAAAACTGGGCTGTACGATATTACTCCCAAGCTGTTGTTGTCAAAAAAATCTAATATCCTATCGTTAATTTGAGGCAATGATTGGGTCTTCCAAAACATGCTGTCGGCAATTAAATCTATATCTGACGTAAAATCGTAGTGTGTACCAACCACATTCGTGTTGTCATAAATGTTGGCTTGGCGGAATTCCGCATTTACATTTATTGGTTGAGAGTTAACCCAATAGTACGTGAATTCAGTACTGAAACTTTCGCCTAAGGACGTACAAGTGTTCCGTACAATGGTATTTTTCCGACCAAAGGAAAACTCACTTGGTGGGTCTACGAAAAAGACATTAATCAGATGTGAGGACATGGAGTTATCGATAATCTGGTTTCCAACCAAATTAGAGGCTCCGCCTCCCAGCAATGAGACTCCTCCATGATTATTGACAAGGATATTTTCTTCAATTTGAAATTGGGGAAGGGTAAATGCGAAGTCCTCAAATTGTATTCCACTTGAACCGCCAGAAATGAGATTTCGGGTTATCCGATACGAATGAGACGGGTTTGTATAATAGGAATTCACCACAATGGCCGTATCGTTGCCCACCAAGTAATTACCATCAATAGTTGACGTAGAAGACCAAAGTGAAATACCGTATGAGCCATTATTAGCAATAAAGTTGTCTTGAATAGTATTTTCTGGCGTCCAACTAATTGACACACCACCATGCGAATTACCAGTGATCTCAGAATTAAATAGTCGAAAGTTTGCATCGTTATAAGAAATACTTGGAGTTGAGACACTAACTCCTAAGTAATTACTCCGAATTGTGCAGTCGAAGATCCTTAATTCAGAATCAAACAGCCCAACTATTCTAATTGCTGCCCGATCGTTTTGCTGAAACAAACAATGACTAAGAAACGGTGATGAGGAATTGGTTGTAACTCCCGCCCCATCCGAATCACCCGCATATTCAATTCTAGAATATTTAATGCTACAACCTGATTGGCTCAAACTGTCGAAATCCTGACTACTATCCATGAACGTGATACCGTACCAGTCACCTGTGACTGGGGAAATACTATTGCTTGTAAAAATTATACTGTCGTTGGCAGTTCCATCAGCCCTCAAAACTCCCTCGACTCTTAGCTCAGTACCAGAATCAAAACGAACTTCGACACCTGGTTCAACTTGTAAAGTTACTCCGTTGGCAACCAGTATATTCCCTTGAACGATGTACGGATTTCCAGACATTGTCCAAGTTGTGTTTGAAGAAATGAGACCGCTGACATTGGTTTGAGCAAACGTGGTTAATGCGCTGAAAATGGAAAGAAGGAGTAAAGTTCTTTTCATGACTTTGGGGTTTGAATGCTAAAGTACAACTGCAATTAGATTGCCGCGCCTTCGGCTTGCAATGACGGTGGTAGGTGGCGTGCGTTAGGGATTGGAGCGGCATACTTTTTTGTCTTTCACAAAAAGATAGAGCGTAAAGCCCGCCCGCGCCTTTCGGCTGGCACTTCATTGGCTGTGCGTACCCTGAGGTTCTCGAAGGGTAGCCTCTGCTACGCTGTAGGCTTCGAGTGCCTCAGCCTACGCCCACGCGCGGGAACGCCCAAATAACGTTTTCCCGAATTTCCTTTTTCCCGTTTTACCCCTCTTGGTGAAAATGCTCAAAAACGATCCTCGCTTTGGCCTTGCCAACGGCTTCGGCCAGTTCGGCCTCGGTGGCTTCTTTGATCTTCTTTACCGAACGGAATTTCCACAGCAACTGCTGCGAACTCTTATAGCTAATGCCTTTGATGTCGGTAAGCTCTGACTTGACCGTGGCCTTGGCGCGCTTGTTACGGTGGTGCGTAATGCCGAAACGGTGCGCCTCGTTGCGCGCATGTTGGATGATCTTGAGCGTTTCCGAACGCTTGTCGATGTACAGCGGCACCGAATCGCCTGGGAAATAGATCTCTTCCAGCTTTTTGGCAATGCCGATGATGGTGATCTTGCCACGCAGCCCCAGTTTGTCGAGGCTCTTTACCGCGCTGCTCAGTTGGCCTTTGCCGCCATCGATAACGATGAGCTGCGGCAGCGGAATGCCTTCATCCAACATGCGTTTGTAGCGCCTATAGACCACTTCTTCCATGGAGGCGAAATCGTCTGGGCCCTCCACGGTTTTGATGTTGAAATGGCGGTAGTCGCTCTTGTACGGCTTGCCGTTGCGGAAACACACCATGGCCGCCACGGGGAAATTGCCCTGTATGTTGGAGTTGTCGAAACACTCGATGTGGCGCGGCTGCTCCTTCATGCGCAGGTCTTTCTGCATCTGCTCCATGATGCGCGTTACGTTGCGCTCGGGGTCGAGGATCTCGGTCTGTTTGTCCTTGTCGCGCTTGTAGGTGAGGGCGTTGCGTTGCGAAAGTTTGAGCAGCGTGCTGCGGTCGCCCCGCTGCGGAACGGTGATCTTCACGTTCGGAATTTCGAGGTTGAGTTCGAACGGCAGGATGTATTCCTTGGCATCCGACCCGAAGCGTTGCGAAAGCTCGATGACTGCCATTTCCAGCAGTTCCTCATCGGTCTCGTCCAGTTTCTTTTTCAGTTCGATGGTGTGTGCCTGCACGATGGCGCCTTCAATCACCCGCATGTAATTGACGTAGGCCGATTTCACGTCTGAAACGATGGAGAACACATCGGCATCTGAAACCACGGGGCTCACCACAGCCGACTTGCTTTGGAATTTCTCCAGTATTTCGAGTTTCTCCTTGACAAGTTGCGCTTCCTCAAACTCCAGTTTCTCCGCGAATTCGGTCATGAGGGTTTGAAGATGTTCGCGCACTTCGCGGATGTTGCCACGGATGATCTTCTTCACATTCTGAATGGCGAGGTCATAATCGTCCTCGGTCTGTTTGCCCACACACGGCCCTTTGCAATTGCCAATGTGGAACTCCAAACACACTTTGAATTTCTCCGCCCGAATGTTCTCTTGCGTCAGGTTGAGATTGCACGTCCGCAGCGGATAGAGTTGGCGGATGAGCTCCAAAAGCGTGTGCATCATCTTCACATTGGCGTACGGCCCGAAGTACTGCGAACCGTCCTTCACAATTCTTCTTGTCGGGAAAATGCGCGGATAAGGTTCCTTCTTGATGCAGATCCAGGGGAAGGTCTTATCGTCCTTTAGCAGCACATTGTACTTGGGCTGATTTTCCTTGATGAGGTTGTTTTCCAGCAGGAGCGCATCCAATTCGGAATTCACCACAATGAACTTAATGTCGCGTATCTGCCGCACGAGAATGGCGGTTTTTCGGCTATCGTATCGGTCTTTGGTGAAGTAGGAAGACACGCGTTTCTTCAGGCTTTTGGCCTTACCCACATAGATCAGTTTCCCGTCCTTATCGAAATACTGATACACTCCCGGAGATTCCGGAATCGTCTTGAGAAGGGTCTGAATATGTTCGGGTGCCTGATTGACGCTCACTTTACAAATATAACTTGAGGCAATGCGTACATTTGATGCTTCAATAAAAACACAATTATGAAAAAACTGATACCATTTTTTGTTCTGGGAACGATTGCGGCAGCCAATGCGCAAACAGTTACCATTGATCAGAGCGATTTCCCACAAGCGGGAGACTCGTTTTCTTTTGGAACAGATTTAGATGTAACCGATCTGACGATTGATCTGGGTACAACGGGAAGCGGACAGACGTTCGACTTTTCAATGCTGAATACGGATTCTTTGTTCACTGTAGGATTTTATGACCCTGCTACCGTAACCAGCGGAAGCGATTTCCCAACGGCCGATATGGCGGTGGATCAATCGCAGGCCTATGGGTTTGTTCAAGTGAATGCAGGCTCTGTGGATGTTATCGGCCTCGGTGGCGACCTTGGTCCTCAACTGGGAAGCCCAGTTCCGTTGGTGCTTTCTATTCCGGCTACGAATCCTTGGACCATCTTCACGTTTCCATCCAGTTTAGGAACATCATTTACCGATACCGCTGTTTTCGATCAGCGCGAATTGTCAGCAGGTCTGTTGCCTGCCCAAGTTGGTCTGGTTTGGCAACCCGCTCCGGATTCAGTTCGAATTAAGCGTACGGTTTATATCGAATCATCGATGGACGCAGAAGGAACCTTGACCAATGTGTTGGGCGAAACACATCATGTGCTACGAATGAATGTGGTTGAAACAAACGTTGATTCACTTTGGGGCTGGACTGCTTCCGGTGGTTGGGAATTGCCTCCAGCGCTTGTTCAGGGCTTTATCGGTATTCCAGGAACGTCTACCACATACAGAACACGTTATCTGAGCCAAGAGATCGGTTACTACGTGGTAGAGTTTGAAACCGACCAATCGGGAACACCGCTGAATGCAACGTTCATTTCGGATCAGACCCAGTGCTGTACAGGTGTTGAAGATATCGTAGCTGCTGGACAGGCGGTGATGTATCCGAACCCTACAAACGGTACCATTCGTGTAAGAACAGGCGGTGATATCTATCTGTTACACATCATGGATATGAGCGGAAAACTGCTTCAGATGGAGCGATTGACCATCGATAACCAAACGGTTGACGTGAGCAATTTGGCAAGTGGTCTTTATGTTTACCAAATGGTGGATGAAAGCGGAAAGATCGCCCACACAGGCCGATTGAGCTGTATCAAATAAGTTTCTCGCAAAGGAGCTAAGAAATTGAAAAGGGCATCCGACTAAGTCGGATGCCCTTTTATTTTATTCACGTGTGCTGATCTAACTCTTTGCGACTTAGCGTCTTGGCGAGAAGTTAAACAAACCTCGGATCTGTTTCCATTACGTAGCCACAGTTGGAGCAAGTTCGCAGTTCTTCCGAACCATAGAACTCGCGGAAACGTGGCAGAAAGTCCTTCTCAATATCGGTAAGCGGGAAGTAGGTTTCGTGCAGTTTGGTGTTGCATTTGTCGCAGAACCACAGCAGACCGTCTTTCATGTCGGTGCCGATGCGCACTCGCTCGATCACCAAACCGACCGAACCCTCGCTTCTGCCTGGCGAATGAGGAACCTTTGCAGGAAGCAGGAACATTTCGCCTGCTTTTATTGGCACATCCACAGCTTTCCCATTTTCCTGAATACGCACGTTGATGTCGCCTTCCAATTGATAGAAAAGCTCCTCCGTTTCATTGTAGTGATAATCCTTTCGGGCGTTTGGCCCACCCACGATCATCACGATATAGTCTTCAGCTTCCACGTACAGGTTTTTGTTTCCGACAGGCGGTTTCAGCAGGTCGCGGTTATCATCGATCCATTGTTGCAGGTTGAAGGGTTTTCGTATTGCCATGATCTTTAGTTTGTTCAAATGTCGTCAACTTTTCAAAAGTTGATGGCAGTGCAATTTACAGTAGCTTTGGCCAAAGCCCGAACATGAAAATCGATCTGAAAGGAAAGCGCGCCCTGGTCTGTGGAAGCACGGCAGGCATCGGCAAAGCAGTTGCATTGCAGTTGGCAGAGGCTGGTGCTTCGGTCACGTTGCTGGCGCGGAATGAGGAAAAACTGAAGACAACATTGGCCGAACTCGCAAGCGGAGATGGTCGGCAGCACGGTTATTTGGTGGCCGATTTCAGTAAACCCGAAGCATTGAAGATCGTGGTGGAAAACCACGTAAAATCGTCTGAACCTTACCACATTCTTTTGAACAATACAGGCGGCCCAGCCGGAGGTTTGGCCATCAATGCCGACCTGAGTGAGTTTGAAGCTGCGTTCCGTTCGCACCTCATGTGTAATCATTTGTTGGTGCAAGCGTTGGTGGAAGGAATGAAAGCTGAAGGCTACGGCCGTGTCATCAATATCATTTCCACTTCGGTGAAAGTGCCGCTGAACGCATTGGGCGTTTCCAACACCATTCGCGGAGCGGTGGCCAATTGGAGCAAAACGTTGGCCAATGAACTCGGTCAGTTCGGAATTACGGTGAATAACGTGCTGCCAGGCGCCACAAGCACGGAACGTTTGAGTTCCATCATCGCCAATAAATCCAATAAGCAAGGAATCAGCGAAGCGGAAGTGGAAAAACACATGAAGGCGGAAATCCCCGCTGGCCGCTTTGCCCAAGCGTGGGAAGTTGCAGCAGCGGCCACTTTCTTGGCATCACCGTTGGCTGGCTACATCAACGGAATCAACGTTCCAGTTGATGGAGGAAGAACGGGCTGTTTATAGTTGATAAGATATCGGTTTGCAGAGTTGGTAGCGTTAGCTGGCTCACTTTGTAAACGTTATCAACTAAATAAACCGATCACTCCTTAGCCAGAAGTTTAAAACCCTTTCCGTGCACATTCACCAGTTCAACTTCTGGGTCGGGTGCCAAGTACTTGCGCAGTTTGGCAATGTAAACGTCCATACTGCGTGAGTTGAAGTAGTTGTCATCTCCCCATATTTTATTGAGCGCGTAGTTGCGGTCGAGCACATCGTAGCGGTTCTCGCAGAGCATGTTCAAAAGGTCGGCCTCTTTCGTTGTGAGGCGTCTTTCTTCTCCGTTTATCTGTAGCACCTGACGGTCGTAGTCGAATAGGAATCCACCAACATTGATCGCTTCTTTCTTCTTGGCTTTATTGCCATCTGGGAGCGTTCTGCGCAGAATGGCCTGCATGCGCATAAGCAGTTCGTCCATGCTGAACGGTTTGGTGATGTAATCATCCGCTCCAGCCGCAAACCCTTTCAGCTTGTCATCCTTCATGCTCTTGGCCGTAAGGAAGATGATGGGGATCTGCTTATCCGTTTGGCGGATCTCTTCCGCCATGGTAAAGCCGTCCTTCACAGGCATCATCACATCCAGAATGCAGATGTCGAAACCGCCCTGTTTAAAAGCCTCATAACCGACCTTTCCGTTCTCGGCCAAAGTGGTCTGGTAGCCTTTGGCGTTCAAGTATTCGCGAAGTAGCATTCCGAGGTTCGGGTCGTCTTCGGCCAACAGTACGTTTATCTTTTCTGTGCTCATGGTTGAATGTATTTATGGGGGATGAATATTTCAAATCTACTGCCTCGGTCCAGCTCGCTGCGAACGGTGATCCAGCCGTTGTGCTTGTCAACGATGGCCTTCACATAACTCAGTCCGAGCCCGAAGCCTTTTACATTATGGATGTTTCCCGTGGGAACACGGTATAGTTTATCGAATATCTTCTTCTGATTTTCCTTGCTGATGCCGATGCCGATGCCGTTGTCCTCCACAAAAACCACAATTCCATTCTTTTCGTTCCGCGTTCCGACTTTGATCACGGGAATGTTCTCCGTGTATTTCAAGGCATTGTCCACGAGGTTGAAGACCACGTTCGTGAGATGGATCTTATCGGCCTGAACCAGTGTTTCGGTGGCTTGCAGATCGGTGATGAACTGACCGCCTCTGCGCTCCAGTTGGATTTTCATGTTCTGCAGCACTTGGCTCACCACTTCGTGCACATCAAGGTCTGTGACCTTCAGTTTCAGTTCGCCTTTGTCCATCACGGCCGTACGCAGAACGTTCTCCACCACCATTGCCAGCCGCTTGTTCTCATCTGCAATTACGTTGATGTAGTTGTCAACGATACCAGCCGTGTTCTTGATGTCGGGATCGCTCAGCGCCTGACACGCCAGCGAAATGGTGCTGATCGGTGTTTTCAGCTCATGCGTCATATTATTGATGAAATCGTTCTTGATCTCTGATACTTTTTTCTGTCGGATGATGGTGGAAACTGTGAACGAGAAGGAGAAGATGATGACCAGAATGAACATGGCCGAAATGGTGAGCAGCAGCCACATGGTGCGCAGCAGGTACTTGTTCTGGTTGGGGAAGAAGATGCTTAGGAATTTCGGTTGGCTGAACACGTTTCCTGGTGTGAGATTGACTTTGTGTGGTGAGGCAAG
This sequence comes from Flavobacteriales bacterium, assembly GCA_016124845.1. Classification (NCBI taxonomy): domain Bacteria; kingdom Pseudomonadati; phylum Bacteroidota; class Flavobacteriia; order Flavobacteriales; species Flavobacteriales bacterium. The sequence goes on along the minus strand of WGMW01000044.1, from coordinate 6,321 downwards.
AATGCCGTTCACTTCTTCCGAATCGGCATCCAAATAGAACGCGTTCATGAACGGGTCGAAGATGCCGTACGCATAATCTGCACCGATGCCTTTGTCCTTCAGTTGCTCTCGCAAAAGAGAATCAAGTGCAAGCGTATCAATGTCATCGGCCCTATTGTACAGGTCCACACTCACGATCTCCTCAAAGATCTCATTCACCATGTCGGCACGTTTCTCCAGCCACTGCAGGTTCATGGCCTGTGCCTGCTTCAACGAGTCAACATACCATTCCACTTGATCTTGCGATTCGGGGATCGAGGGTTTTCTTATCGGCCCGTAGTTAGGAGATTCAAACCGTTTCTGGCGGCTTCGTTTCACCAGCGTTCCCGCAGAATCCACTAAGAATTCCTCATAGATATTGATCTCGAAATGCGCCTCATTGTTCGATGCGAACACGTTCGCAAAGTTGTCTTCTGGCGCAAAAAAGAAACCATGGTTTGTCGGCAATGCCTGCGGGTTTGGCGCAAATCCATTGTCCAGTTCAAACTTTTGGTGTTGCAGCAGCATCAGGCTGTCCTGCGTTCTGCGAATGGCGCGGTTGATGGAATCCATTTCCAACACCAGACGCTTGCGCTTTTCGCGCAGATCCATTTTCAGCGCCAGATTCTCGGCCGTTTTCAGTTTCTCGTACTGATAGACCACATTTCCCAACGCCTCATTTACCGAAGACTGGAATTTTTGCTGGCGCAGCTTCACCGCATTGTTGATCCAATACACCTGTATCCCGATCAGCCCTACCAGCGCCACGGTCATCAGAATAATGGTTGCTTTGATCGTATTCTTGCCCAACACAACAAAAGTACGTGCGAGCCGAGGGCGCTATTATCTACTTAACACATTTTAACGATGCCTATTTTTACCGAAAACGCAGGCCATGCAGCAGATTCTGAACTACATAGACGGCAAATTCCACGCACCCAGATCGGGTCAATTCTTGGACAACTACAACCCCGCAACGGGCGAGGTCTATTCGTTGATTCCTGACTCGGATGCGGCCGATGTGGAAGCCGCAGTGCAGGCCGCTAAGGCCGCGTTTCCCAGTTGGTCTGCGCTAACGCGCGAAGAGCGGTCGCAGCACATGCTCAACGTTTCGCGCAGAATTTCGGAGCGGTTGGATGAACTTGCCGAAGCCGAAAGTGCCGACAACGGCAAACCTGTTTGGCTGGCCAAGAAGGTGGATATTCCACGCGCTTCCGACAACTTCAAATTCTTCGCCACGGCCATTTTGCATGACAGCTCGGAATTGCACGACACCGATGGAAAATATCTGAACTACACGCTTCGTCAGCCCATTGGTGTGGCTGGCTGTATCTCTCCATGGAACTTGCCGCTTTATCTCTTTACATGGAAAATTGCACCCGCATTGGCCGCAGGTAATACCGTGGTTGCCAAACCATCAGAGATCACACCCATGTCGGCATTTTTGTTGTCGCAGATCTGCGATGAGGTAGGTTTTCCAAAAGGTGTGTTGAATATCGTTCATGGTCTGGGCGCCAAGGTCGGTTCGGCCATTACAGAAAACCCGAATGTTCCGATGATCTCCTTTACGGGAGGAACGGAAACAGGAAAGACCATCGCGCGGACGGCCGCGCCCATGTTCAAGAAACTCTCGTTGGAGTTGGGAGGAAAGAATCCCAACATCATTTTTGATGATTGCGACATGGAGAATGCGCTCAAAACCTCGCTCAATTCCAGCTTCGCGAATCAAGGACAGATCTGTCTGTGCGGTTCGAGAATGTACATTCAGCGTGGTATTTACAATGAGTTCCGCGACCGTTTTGTGGGGATGGTGAAGGAGATGAAGGTCGGCAACCCGAAAGACGCGGATGTAAAACTCGGAGCCGTGGTTTCCAAACCGCATTTCGAGAAGATCCTGTCCTATATCGAATTGGCAAAGCAAGAGGGCGGAACCGTCCTTTGCGGAGGCAAAGAGGCCAAAACAGACCTTGGCGGCTGGTTCATCGAACCGACCGTCATAGAAGGTTTGCCAGACACATGCAGAACAAACCAAGAAGAGATCTTTGGCCCTGTGGTCACACTTCAACCGTTCGATACGGAGGAAGAAGTGCTCGCCTATGCCAATGGCACCAAATACGGTTTGGCCTCAACCGTTTGGACCAGCGACCTGACGAGGGCGCATCGCGTTGCAGCGCAATTGCATACAGGCATTGTTTGGATAAACTGCTGGTTGGTGCGCGACCTGCGAACGCCTTTCGGTGGTGTAAAACAATCGGGCGTTGGCCGCGAAGGTGGTTGGGAAGCGCTTCGCTTCTTTACCGAACCGAAAAACGTTTGTATTCCGATTTCCTGATCACGGATGCATCTTGATGGGGTACTTCTCGCGAATACGTACCCGCTTCGAAATTCCTTTGGCGCTTCCAGTAATATGACCCACAACTTCCACCTCAAGGCTTGAAGGGTTTTTGCCCATCAAAGCACCCAATCCCATCATCAGCGAACCGCTGATCAGTTCTTTGGAAGAGGTCGTTACACTTATGGATTTGGAAACCTTTGAATAGGCGGGAATGATCGTCAATTCCTTATTGGTGCTGTTGCCGATCGTGTTTCCATTTATCCGAACATCCAATCGATAGTTTTTAACATTGATCGGAAATTCATTCGGGTTGTAAAGCTCCACATCAAATGCAATTTCCGCTTCGGAACGTACGGCCGTTTTCAGTTCGCAACAGGTTACGGTGCGTACTTCCAGAGGCTGTACCTGCGTGCAGGAAGCAAGAAGCAACATCAGACCAACGAAAAATAGTAGGCGGAAATTCATCAGAGAAATCACGGTTGTTGTCCGCGTAAAGCTAATTTAGATCGTTGAATGACGGACATCACCAAAGACACGCTGGCTTTGCGCCCAGAGGACAGGCTGAAGCTTTTATCACGGGAGAATGAACTGCTCAACAGCATTGTTCAAGGGGCATCCGATTCGGTCTATGCCAAGGATCTGGAAGGGCGGTACATCACCATCAACCAAACGGGAGCCGATTATTTTGGCTGTAGCATTGATGAGGTGATCGGCCGCACAGACTTTGAGCTGATGGGCGAGGAGGTGGCGCAGGATTTTGCCAAATACGATCAACGGATCTTCGAGACGGGAACATCGGTCTCGTACGAGAGCCGAGGTCTTTTTGGCAAGGGTCACACGTATTTTTCCACCAGTAAATCGGCCCTGCGGGATGCAGAGGGCAATGTGATCGGGCTCATAGGTATCTCGCGCGATGTGACCAATGCGCGCCTCTCGGAAGAGAAATATCGGTTCATTTTCGACAATGCGCCCATTTCCTTCTGGGAAGAGGATTTCAGTCAGGTAAAATTGTTTTTGGATGAGCTGCGCGAGGTGGGAATTACCGATCTGCGCAGGTATTTCAGGCAGAATCCGAGCGAGTTGGACCGCTGCATCGACCTGATACAGGTGCAGAACGTGAACCGAACCACGCTTCAGATGTATGGCGTGGTCGATAAAGAAGGATTCATCAGCAAGATCCATCGCAATTTCACACCCGAATCCGAGTCCATCTTTGCAGAGGAATTCATTGCGCTGTACGAAGGAAAGACCTTCTTTCAGGCCGAAGGCTCGTTTGTGAACCTGAACGGTGACACGATCGAGGTGCAGTTCATCCTCAACGTGTTGCCAGGGCATGAAGACGACCTTTCGCTCGTGCTCATTTCTATTGTTGATGTAACCGATACCAATCAGCTTGCCTCCGAACTGAACACCATCAAGCACCGCTACCAGAGTATTGTAGAGGCGCAGACGGAGATGATCTGTCGCATCAACCCGAAGGGTAAGATCCTCTTCAGAAACCTTGCCTTTGCCAAGTTCTTCAAGTTCAAGGAAGGATCGGAGTCCACGCGTTTCCCAACGCTTTTTCCGCCAGAGGAATTGGACAAATGCGAGAAGTATCTGGAAGCACTTTCGGCACGCAACGACCAAGTGACCTTTGAGCTGCGCAACTACGATAAGGAGGGCGACATGGTGTGGCAGGAGTGGTCGGTAACGGCCTTCTTCGGAAGCACGGGAACGCTGCTCGGCTATCAGGCTGTGGGAACGGATGTCACCTCGCGGAAGATGGCGCAGGAGGCATTGGCGGCTTCAGAAGCACGCTGGCGTTCGGTTTTTGAGCATGCAGACGACCTGATCATGACGGTGAACTCTGAAGGATACATTCTTTCCGTGAACGATTATCCAGAGCTTTCGTCCGAACCGAAGTGGGCGGGCAGGACCATCGATGATGTGATGCTGCCTGAAAATGCGCAGGCGGCCATGGAATTGATCGGGGAAGTATTTGCCAGCGGCAAGCCGAAGAAGACCGACTTCCGACTGGCCAATCGCGATGGCCAAGGCTATTCGACCTACGGTGTGGCGCTTTCGCCCATTTTCCATGGTTCGCGCGTGCTGACGGTGGTCTGTATTGCACGGAACATTTCAGACACCAAGGAGATTGAGAAACAGACACGCGAAGCCCTCATTGAAGGACAGGAAAATGAACGGATGCGTGTTTCGCAGGAACTGCATGATGGATTGGGACAACTTTTTACGGCCATAAAACTGAACGTGCAGCAGTTGCGGTCGAGTATGGAATCGCGCTCCGAGAATGCCACGGCCGAAGCACTCAATGCGCTGGAAGACAACATCGGTTTTGCCATCACGGAAGTGAAGAACATTTCGCGCAACCTGATGCCAGACGTGCTTTGGCAGTTCGGCCTGCGTCCTGCCATGGAAGATCTGGTGGAGAAGATACGCACCACCACCGACATGCAGATCTCGCTCGAACTGGTGGATGTGGATGTGCGGTTCACGCCCGAATTGGAAAAGGCACTTTTCCGCATGTCGCAGGAACTGATAAACAACTCCATTCGCCACGGAGTGGCAGACCATATTTACGTGCAGCTGATCAACCACGGAGATTCCATAGTTTTGATGGTTGAGGATGATGGGAACGGTTTCGACCCGCAGGAGCCATCAAAAGGCTTCGGTTTGAGGAACATCCGTTCGAGAGCAGAAGTTTGGGAAGGCGTTGTGGAAATTGATTCGGCTGTTGGGCTCGGTACCGTCACCACCATCGAAATACCTCTGAAAAAACGAACGGAATGATACGCGTACTGATAGCTGACGACCACGAAATGATCCGAAACGGGCTTTCCTCCCTTCTGCGCAGCGAACCCGACATTCATGTTGTGGAGGTAGCTACCAACGGAAAGGAAGTGCTTGAGGTATGCGGAAAGCGGCAGATAGATGTGGTGCTGATGGACATTATGATGCCCGAAATGAACGGAGTGGCCGCCACTGCTGCCATCCGAGAGTCGAACCCAGAGATAAGAGTGCTGGCCGTGACCATTAACGATGAGCCGCGCTTCATCAAGGAAGCGCTCCATGCAGGCGCTTCGGGCTACATTCTAAAGCATTCCACCAAAGATGAAATTGTAAGGGCCATTAAGGATGTTTATGGCGGAAGACAGCACTTCAGCAGCGATGTCATCACCAAGATCTCATCTGAATTCGCGCAGGGGTCCAAGCCCGCTGGGCCGATGCTCACCAAGAAAGAATCGGAGGTGCTGCGTCTTATTGCGCAGGAGTTCTCCAATCAGGAAATTGCCGATCAGCTCAATTGCGGCATCCGAACGGTGGACACTCACAAACGCAACCTCATCAAAAAATTGGAGGTGAAGAACGTGGTCGGATTGGTGAAATACGCCATGAAGATGGGCGTGGTGAACGATTAGGCCGCCAGTTCTTCAATGTATTTCACGATCTGCCTTCTATCGATCGGTTTGGTCAGATAACCCATTACCAACGGTTCTTTTTCTGCACGGATGCGGTCTTTGAGACCCACAGATGAGGTAAGTACCACAACTTTCGTCTTGGTGCCGAACTCGTTCATCAGATCCAGCATCTGCCAACCTTCCAAATGCTTCATGCTCAGATCCAAAAACAGGATCTTCGGTTCGGGTTTCCCTCTTTTGGAAATGTCGATCAGCCTCAGGATGGCTCTGTCGCCATCGTCAAAATAGTCCGCTCTTTCTGCATAATCGGTCTTGTCCATCATTCCTTTAACAATGAAACGGAAGATGTCGTCATCATCCACAAACCAAATGTCTTTCTGCTTTTCCATGGCTCCTTTGTTTAATGATTAAAATGATTATCCGCAAAGTTACCCTAAAGCAAATTGATTCCATCGGAACATAAGGGCGAATCGCATCAGGCGGTCGAACAGATTCTTGGCAAACCGTCCGTTGAGTTTGAAGATGAATTCGTCCAGATAGCATTGGAGG
>WGMW01000043.1 GCA_016124845.1 Flavobacteriales bacterium | reverse complement strand
AGCTTCTCCGAATACTTCTTCTTGCCTTGCATCTACCGAAGGTCGGACCGACCGCGCAAAAAGTCAAGATCATGGAAAACTGAGTTTTCAACAGGTATATTTGGGTTGTGCAACGGGCACACCCGCTAAAATCTAATGCTTAGGACGGTGCGTCAGTTCCATTCTGCGCTGTCCGTGCATGGCGAACCGACCGAAGAGAGCTCACCGACAAAGGAGGTACCGGACAGCAGTTTCTAACGCATTATCTTTAGCGGCAACAGCTGGGCAAAATGAAGGAACAGGGACTGACAAGCGAGGCCGCGGCACAACGGCTTAAGCAACATGGCTATAACGAATTGCCATCTGCAAAGCCCAAAAGCGTTTGGCAGATCGCGTTGGAGGTGATCAAAGAACCCATGTTCATCCTCCTGCTCGGTTGTGGGGCCATCTACCTGCTTCTGGGCGATTTTTCAGAAGGTATCATCCTGCTTTGCTGGGTATTCGTCATCATTTTCATCACCTTCTATCAGCATCGTAAAACAGAGCAATCGTTGGAGGCATTGCGGCAGCTGTCATCGCCAAGGGCCTTGGTAGTACGTGACGGTACCGAAACGCGCATTGCAGGCAGGGAAGTGGTACCCGATGATGTGGTGATACTGCACGAAGGCGACCGTGTTCCTGCCGATGCGGTGGTACTTGAAAGCAATAACCTGACGGTGGATGAGTCGCTGCTGACGGGAGAATCGATTCCCGTGGTGAAATCGGCCACCTCACAGACCACGGATGGCCAGCATGAAGTGTTCAGTGGAACACTGGTGGTGCAGGGAAAAGGATCTGCCAAGGTTCGGTATACGGGCATGGAAACCCAATTCGGCAAAATAGGCAGGTCATTGCAGTCCATAGAGCAGGACAGTACCCGCTTGCAGCGCGAGATGAAGGTGCTTATACGTAATCTGTTCATGTTTGGAGCGGTAATAAGCGTAGGGGTCATAGCCGCGTTCTATTTTACACGTGGCAACATACTGAGCGCCCTGCTCAACGGGCTTGCTGCGGCCATGGCCTTATTGCCCGAGGAGTTTCCAGTAGTGCTTACCATTTTCCTTGCGCTGGGCGCGTGGCGTCTTTCCAAGAACGAGGTTCTTACCCGAAAGCCATCGGCCATCGAAACACTTGGTTCGGCCACTGTCCTGTGCAGCGATAAAACGGGAACCATTACACAGAACCGAATGGCCATTGCGGCATTGTATTGCAATGGCGCTTACCGTGCCAAGGCAGACTGTGGAAATGATTCCGAAAGCGTTCGCGAACTGGTACGGGTACTCCATTATGCTTCCGCTCCCAACTCCATCGACCCGATGGAAAAGGCCATTGCCAATGACTTTGGCAGCAAGGACGGGCCAGAGCCTGCCACCTTCATTAAAGAATACCCGTTAAGCAAAGAACTCTTTGCCATGACGCGGGTATATGCCAATCTTCAGAACAGCACGGCCGAAGCTTACTGTAAAGGCGCTCCAGAGGCCGTGTTTGCCCTCTGCAACCTGCCAGAAGCGGAAAAGGTCCGTTATACCGATGTTGTTCAGCAGATGGCAGAGAGCGGTTATCGGGTTCTGGCCTCCGCAATGGGAGTACATCCCACTATCGATCTTCCTAAAACGCAGAGCGGACTCCAGTTCACATTCATGGGACTGGTGGCGTTTGAGGACCCCATACGCCCAGAAGTTCCTCAGGCCATTGCTCAGTGCAGAGAGGCAGGCATAAAGGTGGTCATGATAACGGGCGACTATCCTGCAACGGCCAACAGCATTGCCAAGCAGATCGGTCTGCAGTATGATGGAAAGGTGCTTACAGGTCCAGAACTGGCCTTATTGAATGAGAATGAACTGAAGGAAAGGGTCAATCACACGCGTGTATTTGCAAGAATAGTTCCTGAGCAGAAACTACAGATAGTCCGAGCCTTGAAGAGCAAGGGAGAGATAGTGGCCATGACAGGGGATGGCGTGAATGATGCGCCTGCACTTAAAGCGGCAGACATCGGTGTGGCCATGGGACTCAAGGGAACGGATGTTGCCCGAGAAGCATCGTCATTGGTATTGCTCGATGACAACTTCGCATCCATCGTTCAGGCCATACGCTCGGGTAGAAGGATCTTTGACAACCTTCAAAAGGCGATGTCATACATTGTGGCGATACACATACCCATCATAGGTCTTGTGCTACTGCCAGCATTTTTTGCTTGGTTGCCTGTTCTGTTAATGCCGCTACACATCGTTTTCATGGAGCTCATCATTGACCCGGTATGTTCCATCGCCTTTGAGTCGGAACAGGAAGAAAAGAGCATTATGAACCGCCCGCCACGTAAACCGGACGAACTTTTCTTCGGTTGGCGTAAAATGGTTTTCAGCATCCTCAAAGGATTCATGCTACTTGGTATGGTGTTGATCGTTTATTTCCTTTCCATAAATGAAGGACATACAGATGGCGAGGTCAGGGTCATTGCATTTTCATCACTGATCATCGGCAATGTCTTCTTGATCTTTACATCGCTGTCTGATACAAGGAGTTTCATCTCCGTGTTCAAGGAAAAGAACATAGCGGTGATCATTATCTCCGTGGTAGCGTTGGCCATGCTACTGCTCACCACCCTTGTCCCTGTATTGCAGCATATTTTCAGTTTCGAGTTTCCAGGGTATGCGCATTTTGCTTCGGCCATCATTGGGGCAATGGTCATGCTTGCCGTGTTGGAGGTTTTTAAGAAGATCGGTCAGCGAATCTCTCTCAGACCACAAGGGTCTACCTGAAGTGTTTGCAGATTTTAGGCTGTGATACGCTCATAACCGTATACCAGCCAACAGGAAACGATACAAATTGGTGCACCGGGCCATAAATAACCCACTATCTTAGCGGAAAAAGCCGCAAAAAATAAATACCAATGAGTGAAACTATTCTGGATGATGATCAATTCGAAGGTTCGTATCAAAGAAGACGCGACCTTTTACCTGTGTGGATCAAGTTTTTTATCTGGGTATTCATGGTTTTTGGGGTTCTTTCACCGTTCGGTCTTATACTTGGGGCAATGGGCACTTCATTCAGCCTCTCCCTCTACGGGATTGAAACCCCGCAGCCCATATCCGTTCTCGGATTTTTATTGACGTCCTTATTTGCGCTTAAGGGTGTGGTGGGCTTTGGCCTCTGGACAGAACGCGATTGGGCGGTGCAATTGGCCATTATTGATGCGGTCATAGGAATTGCCATTTGCGCTGTGGTAACGGTGGTGCTTCCGTTTCTCAATAGTCATGGTTTCGAGTTCAACTTCCGCTTAGAGCTGTTTTTTCTGATTCCCTATTTCTTAAAAATGAAGAAGATACAGAAGGAGTGGAATGAGCGCGTAGATTAGTATGCTCAGTAATCGCTGCTGAATCATTAATAATGGTCAGCCGATTCAAAGCACGCTAAACCTAATGCTTGTGACGGTGCGTCAATCGGTCTCAGTTCAGTTCTGCGCTATCCGTGCATGGCGAACCGACCAACGGGAGCTCACCGACAAAGGAGGTAACGGACGGTAGTTTCTAACGCATTATCTTTAGCGGAAACAGAAGCCAGTTTAATGGGAGATTTCTAATTAACAAATAGTGAAACACATGAAACATCTGGGTCTCATCCTGATCATTTTGGTATTTTGCAGTTGCAAGAAGGAATTTCCTGACATCAGTATTCAATACCCTGATACCGGAAATTACGGCACAAATATTCTCTTTGGGGTAGACACGTTCATTACGACCGATCAGAAGAGTTCTATGACGGCTGTCACACCAGAGGGTGGTTCCGTGAAAATTGAACTGACACTCGTAAGCGGAGACCCATGGTATTGTTCCAAACCGCAGAATTGGGTCATTCCTGACTTTGCCGATAATAAACAGACGTTCAGAAACCTGAACACGGGTATTTCAGACCTCGAATTTTATAATGCCGACACCACAAATATCGATACAATTCTGGTTCAATATTTTGAGAATGGGGATGTTGAAACAAAACGGAAAATATTGGTGATGAAATAGATGCAGCGTCAATGATGCCCGCTTCCCCCGCGCTCGCAGAAGTCTCTATGCAGTGACTTGTTCGGAAATAGATACGGTCAGTTTTCCGCCTTCGGCAGTGAGAACGCCTCGCTACTCGAACAGCCCTACTGTCAACCGTCAACCAATTACAACCCAATGATGCGTCCCACCTTCCAGATGCTCATAAAGTTGTAGCCCCAGCGGTTTTTGCGGCTCTGCTGTTCCTCCCGTTTCCAGAAGTGCAGCGTATGCGGAGCATAGAGGTAACCATAAGGGTAGGAGGTATGGCTGAATCGCTCAGTGTAGAGGTATTCGGGGTTGTACTTGTAGTTGAGTTCCAATTTATGAACCGCGCCCAGCGTGTGTAGTCGCAGGTCTGTGGCCTTCTGCAACCAATCGGCCTTATCGTCCATGCGCTTTTCGCGATGCGCCAGCATGGCATTGATGGTGGCATTGCGGTGCTTGGCGCGCATGGTTGTAACCTGTAGTGCAAGCAGGTAGTCAGAAAGAGGAGAGGGATGGAGCGTGTCCACCATCATGGCCAACTCGCTGTTCAGGTTCTTCGATCTTGCATAGAACTCTCCAAGATCCTTCAATCCAATTTGCCTGATTCTATTTCTTGTTCCCTCATCCGATCTGTTCTGCAACCATTTGAAGGTATAGTCGGGCCGTGGCTCAAACTGCTTACGGAACAACGATAGCTCATCGGTCACCGTTTGCGCACACATGAAACGCAGCAGGTTTCTGTCTCCCAAGTATTCATGCTGCAATGCCAATTGCTCGTTCAGGTTTTCTTTCACTTCATCCGAATAACCCAAGGTAGTGACCCATTCCATCGGCTGGGGAGCATGTTCCTTGCCATCGAAGGTGCTTTTCCAACTCCAACGGGCAATGCTCCAATCAACCGCCCAATAGCCCCATTCCCAACCGCTGCTGAAAGTGAGGTGGTTCGGCACATGCTCCTTTTGGCACAGCAGAATGTCGCTCAGCCGTGCGCTGAGGTAGGGAAGAAGCAGCATCGGCACCGAGTTGTCGTACGTTACCCAATAGGCGCTTTCGGGATAGAACCACACTTCGCGCACCTTGTTCCCGCGCAGCATATCCTTGTAGATGTGGTGGAAGTTCCTGTTCTCATATACAGGCGCCACGCTATCCTCCAAACTGTACATCATTACCGTATGGATGCCTACGCCACGGTACAGGTCGATGCTGTCGTTGGCGCTGAAAACATCGGCCTGTTCGCCTACCATGTTCTCCGCACTTACCACATGCTTGCGCCCCATGATGTTACTGTGGTACGTGTTGCGCGCGGTGGTGATGAGGGTCTTCTTCAACCGTGTTTTCAGTTTGTCCTTACCACCCACAAACTCAGCCGTATTGAACTCCACGTTCAGGAAATCCCATTCGGCATAGTAGAGGTCGGCCAAGCTGCGCTTGAGCTGTTCTTCCTTGCTTCGCCAACTCTTGGGCCAGCCTTTGTACAGTTGGAACGTGCGCTGCTGTATCATGTGCAACGATACATCAATGCCTATCATCAGTCCGCGCTGATGCGAGTAGTCGACCATGCGCTTGGCATGCGGCTGCCATTTGTCCATGTCTACGGTGCGAAGGAGGCACCATTCCCAGTAGTTCTGTCGGTTGCGCACCAGCCAATCGATGTATTCCTTCACATCGGGCCACGCATTGGGAAGGTCGGGGTTGTGCAACTGTTCTGTGAGTTCCAACGGGTGCTGCGTATGCAGATGAAACCCATGTTTCATAAAACGCGCTCTGGAACTGTAGCTCAGTTCCTGTGGCCATTTCACCTCATTGGGTCGGATAGTCTGCTTGGGATGGATAAAATGGAACCCGAGCACTTCATCAAGCAGGCCATAGATACCGAAGGTAAGCCCTTGAACCGATTGGGAGGTCAGTGTGTAGTTGGGATAGCTTCCCGACCATTGATAGTGATGTTCGGGATAATACACGAAGTGAATGCCCGCGAAGGTAACGGTGCGCCCTGCTGGAATGGTGTCGGCATCCTTTATCTGTAACGTGATTGAAATGCCCTGCGCCTGCGTCAGCGAATCAAGGTCTTGCATGGCCGCCTGTAGCATGGGTTCAGGGTGGTCGATAGGTTTGCCATCATCCAGCCATCTTATCTGAGACATGCCAGCAAAAGGAAGTAGAGTAAGTAGAATTATTATTCGTCTCATTTACTGATCTGCTAATCCGTCAATATTTCTCATGCGTGTTTGCTGTTCTCCAGCACCGAATCCAACTTCCATGTAATGGTCTCTTCATGTGGCGATTGCCTTACTGGACAGTCTTTCTTGCTGCAGATGCGGCAGGAAGTGGGAATGCAGGGATCGGCATGAATGAACATCTCCACGCCATACGGATAATTGGTGCGTACCAGTTGCTCAATGGCATCGATCTCTTCATGCGCTTCTTCTACCGTGAGGTAATAGGGTACGGTAACATGGCAATCGATGTGGATGCCTTTTCCGAACTTCTGCGCTCGGAAATTGTGCAGATCGATCCAGTTCTCGGTCCGGTTCGCATCTATTTCGGTTATCAGACTTTCCAAAAGTTCAAAGTCGGCCTCATCCATAATGCCCGCAACGGATTTCCGAATTTCTTTCAATCCCACAATTCCGATGTAGGTTCCGAATCCGATGGCAATGACGCTATCCAACCAAATGAGCTTGGTGAATAGCACAACGGTCAATCCCAGGATAAGACCAAGCGAAGTGTAGCCATCGCTCTTCAGGTGTTTGCCGCTGGCCACCATGGTGGGCGAATGGTTCTTTCTTCCATAAGATTCGGTAAACCATCCAAGCAAATAGTTGATAAGCCCAGCACCTGCTGCCAGATAAATGCCAAGGTTCAATTCCACCACGGTGTGTTCCTGAAAAAGATCGTGGATGGACTTGACAATGATGCTGACACCTGCAAGAAAGATGAGCGTACCTTCGATTCCTGATGAAATGAACTCGATCTTTCCATGACCGTACGGATGGTCCATGTCCTTCGGTTTGGCGGCCAGAATGAGGCTGTAAAGCGCAAAAGACCCCGCCACCACGTTGATGATGCTTTCCAAGGCATCCGACAGAATGGCGTTGGAGCCCGTTACATGGAACGCAAAGAACTTAATGACCAGAATGACCACACCTACCGAGACGGCCAACCATTGAAAACGGATGTATTTTTTATCGTTCATTTCTTGCATCCGAAGGTAAGGTATTGGAGATTTGCCAAAACCATGACCAATGTTAGTTCTGTTGTCTAACTTTTCCGTCAACTTTAAGCCATGAAGAACATTCTTGTACCATTCGATTTCTCGCACCATTCGCGCAATGCATTGGAATACGCGGCCCAGTTGGCGGCCATTGCTGGTTCCAAGCTTTGCATCTTCCATGCATACGATCGCAGCGAAGTATTGGAAGGGGTGAAGGTGGCCACCACGGTATCGGCCATGGAAGACACCAAAAAGAAGTTGGCGAAGCATTACGGGGTTGATGCGAAGAAGATCACGGGCAAAGTGGTGCAGGGTGAATTCATTGAAGAGGTTCTTGGATTCATTGAGGAGAACAAGTTCGATATGATCGCATTGGGTACACGCGGTGCTTCAGGTCTCCGCGAACTTTTGGTTGGAAGCTACACGGTGAATCTGATGAAGGAAGTTCGCAACATTCCCATGCTCATCGTTCCTGAGAAAGCGGACTTTATTCCATTGCGCAACATTCTTCTGTGTTCCGATCTGCATGAGATAGCAGATGATGATGCGCTGGACCTCATAAAGGAGATTGCCATCATGTTCAATGCGGATGTGCGTTTGGCGCATGTGGAAAAGAAAGGAAGCGGAAGCAAACCGACATTTGAAAAGGTGCTTGAACGAAGAAGAGAGATGAATCTTTTTGAACCAGAAGTGGACTGCACGTACAAACGTATCGTTGCCAAAGACATCTTGGAAGGCATCAAGTTTTACATGGACAAGAAATCGGACAATGATATGGTGGCCATGGTCTATCGCGAACATTCGTTCATTGAGACGATCTTCGGCATGAACCACACGCACGAGATGGCATATCACACAACGGTTCCGCTGCTGGTACTTCCAGAAGGCAAAAAGGAGTAGTCTTCCTTTCTATCTTTAAAACTGAAAAATCGTTGGCATCATGCTTGCTAACGCTACATTTGGATCACTAATCAAAAATGGACATGAAAAAAGCAGTTAGTACAATTGGAATATTGATGGTGTTTGCCCTTGTAAGCAATGTGGCTTTGGCGCAGGACAAAAAGGAAAAGGCAAAGCCAACAAAAACCGAAAAAGCGGTGGACAAGGCTGTGGATGAAACTCAGAAAGCGGCCGCAAAGACAGGAGATGCTGTAGAGAAGGCAGCCAAAAAAGTGGAGAAGGAGACAGTTAAAGCTGCAAAAGTGGTGAAAGAAGAGGCCGTTAATGCTGCCGACAAGGTTGAGAAGGCTTTCGAGTCTGACGAGAAGAAGCAAAAGCCTCAGCGCAAAACTTCGGATATCGACTGATATCCTTCCGTTTCAATAATTTAGTTGACGTTGGTTGTTGCTCAGTAGATGCTCTGCTGAGCAGCGGCAACGCGCTCATCCTCAATATACTGGTCGTATTCCATCAGTTTGTCGATGAAGCCGTTAGGTCCGATCTCGATGATGCGGTTGGCCACGGTCTGCACAAACTGGTGGTCGTGTGAGGTGAAGAGCACCGTTCCATCATAATCCTTCAAACCGTTGTTGAATGCTTGGATGGATTCAAGGTCCAAGTGGTTGGTCGGTTCGTCTATGATGAGCAGATTGGCCTCGTTCAGCATCATTCTACTGAGCATGCATCGCACTTTCTCGCCACCGCTCAGCACGCTTGCCGATTTGAAAACCTCTTCGCCAGAGAAGAGCATCTTTCCGAGGAAGCCGCGGATGTAGATCTCGCTCTTGTCCTCAGAATACTCGCGAAGCCAATCGATCAGATTTTCCTTGGTATTGAAGAAATGTCCGTTCTCCGTGGGCAGATAGGCCGAAGTGATGGTCTGTCCGTAGCTGAAATGGCCTGAATCCGCTTCCTCCAACCCGTTCAGAATCTGGAAAAGGGTAGTAGTGGCCAATCCACTCTTGCTGAGGAAGGCGATCTTATCCCCACGGTTCACTTCAAACGTCAGGTTACTGAAAAGTGGCTCTCCGTTCAAAGATTTGGTCAGATGCTGTACGCTCAGCACCTGGTTTCCTGCATCGCGTGCTTGCTTGAAAATGATGGCAGGGTATCTACGGGATGAAGCTTGGATCTCATCAATATTGATCTTATCCAACAGCTTTCTTCGGCTAGTAGCCTGCTTGCTCTTGCTGGCGTTGGCGCTGAACCGGGCAATGAACTCCTGCAATTCCTTCTTCTTGTCCTCAGCCTTCTTATTGGCTGCCTGTTTCTGGCGTAGCGCCAATTGGCTCGATTCGTACCAGAATGAGTAGTTGCCCGTGTAGATCTTGATCTTCCCGAAATCGATGTCGGCCACGTGCGTACAGACGGTATCCAAGAAGTGACGGTCGTGCGAGACAACGATGACCGTGTTCTCAAAATCCAATAGGAAGTTCTCCAACCATTGAACCGTTTTCAGGTCGAGGTCGTTGGTAGGCTCATCCAGAATCAGGATGTCGGGGTTTCCGAAAAGTGCCTGCGCCAAAAGGATGCGCACCTTCAACGCTCCCGGCATGTCCTTCATCAACTTGTAGTGATCGGCCTCGTCAATACCCAGTCCGCTCAGAAGGGAAGCGGCATCAGCTTCGGCATTCCAACCATTCATCTCGGCAAACTGCTCTTCCAATTCAGATGCTTTAATGCCGTCTGCCTCCGAGAAATCAGGTTTAGCATAGATCTCATTTCGCGCCTGAATGTTCTTCCAAAGCTCGGTGTGACCCATCATCACGGTATCGAGCACCGAAATATCGTTGAATGCGCTGTGGTCCTGCTTCAGCACCGCCATTCTTTTTCCGGGTTCCATGTGTACTGAACCCGAATTCGGACTGATCTCGCCAGAAAGTATCTTCAAAAAAGTGGATTTTCCGGCACCGTTGGCACCGATCACACCATAGCAGTTGCCATGTGTGAACTTGATATTGACGTCATCAAATAGGACGCGCTTGCCATATTGAAGAGAAACATTTACCGTAGAGATCATCAGCTTTGATTTGGGCGCGCGAAAATAGCCAATACTCCATCAGCTGGGCAATGAATGAACGGTAATCTCCTATTCGATCTTTAGAAAGTCGACTTATTGAAACGGTATTCAACTTTTTGAAACCGAACATTTCATGGGAGAACGTGTTACTCGTGTTCAGATGAACAGATGCGAGCGACAAGCTTTTCACCTTCTGTGATGACCGAATCAAACAGTTCAGCCGACTGACCCTTATCTGCCCTTCAGCGAATTGAACAGCTTGAAGAGCAAATTGCATCGCAGCAGCAAATGCTGGAGAGTACTACAAAGTATCTGTTGCAAACGCAGGAAGAGGTCCGCGAAAAATCAAAGTTATTGGAGGCCCGCAACAAGGAAATGTTCGACAGCATCTCCTACGCACGATTTGTTCAGGATGGGCTCATTGAGCATGAGGATTATTTGAAAGATGTTTTTGCGGATTCTTTTATCTGGCTGAACCAAGTGGAAGCGATCGGTGGCGATCTTCCATACGTTCGGAAGGTAGGTGATGAAGTCGTTATCGCGGCCATAGACTGCACAGGTCATGGCGTTGCAGGGGCTATGCTTACTGCCATGGTTCATTCTCTGCTCAATGATCTTGTTTCAAGTCAATTAGATAATCCTTCAGGTATCCTTGAAGGACTCAATCGCTACTTCATTGAGACGTTCGACCAAGAAGGTCGCCATGTTTTCGGATTCGATATCGGATTGGTTGTTTACAACACGGCAACAAAGACATTACGATATGTGGGAGCCGGTAGGCCAATGCTTTTTGTCAGAGACGGTGAAGTAGAACGTATCTCTAAAGCTGGTCTTGGAATTGGTGTTTCGGCCATCTCCGAATTTGATGAGTACGTTATCCAAGTTCTGAAAGGAGATCAGTTCTACCTGTTCTCAGACGGAATAAGTGATCAGCTTGGAGATGCCATTCCCAAGAAGTACTCGGAGAAAAGATTAAGGGAACTGCTATTGGATGTTCGCTTTTTGAGAATGAATAAGCAAAAAGAGGTCGTCAGAGACTTTTTATACGCCTGGCAAGGAGATCAACCTCAGACAGATGATCAGTTATTAATTGGATTTAAACCCTTCTAACATGTATAAGTTGATATATGAAACGCTGGAGCTGCAACTACAGGAGTATGCGGAAACCCCGTCTCTCAAGCTCCTCTACGATAAAAAAAGCAAGACAGGTCTTGTGGAGGCGATCGCACCTTACATACCAATGGATGAGTTCATGAGTGGTTTCAACAAGGCCACGGAAATGATAAAAGATGAAGGGTTGAAAAATCTGATATTCGACAAAAGAGCATTGCGCGCATTCCATCAACCTTCCATGGAATGGTATTTCGTGCAATGGAAACCAAAGGTGAGAGACCTCGGTCTGAAAAATCATTTCAAGATCTTGCCAGAGGAAGATTGGTTTCGCAGTTGTGTAGAAGCAGGCAAGAATGAGATCCGTCAGCGTTATCCTGAAAATCTCCTCAGTGGAATCACAATTACTTACACGGAAACCGTTGCTGAAGCGTTTGATAAGATAACCAACGCGAACAGGGCTGTTGTCTGATCCGAGGGCTTGTTTTGTGCCGCCTAATTCGTGAACTTGGCAGGAATGAAAGGCCGTGGCGCAGGATACAATCCCAAGAACCGTTTCTTCAAAGAGGAAGTGGAGTGGGATGATGGTTTTGAGCCTGGAACAGAGGAAAAGGTCAGGACCAAGTTCATCGACATCTTTCCAAAGACGATCGTCAATAAGGTTCCGAGCCCCGATGTTCCAAGCGATTTCTCGGTGAATCCATACCAGGGATGCGAACACGGCTGTTCGTATTGCTATGCTCGTCCCACACACGAATATTGGGGTTATGGTTCAGGGTTGGAATTCGAATCGGTGATCCTTGTGAAGAAAAATGCACCGCAGTTGCTTCGCGAAGCATTCAATAAGAAGGGTTGGAAAGGAGCTTCGTTGATGGTTTCTGGAAACACCGATTGCTACCAACCGGCCGAGCGGAAGTTTGAGATAACGCGCCAAATGTTGGAGGTCTGTTCAGAATACAACAATCCTGTTGGCATCATTACCAAGAACAATCTTGTGCTGCGTGATATTGACATTATTGCGCCCATGGCGGAGAAGAATTTGGCCATGGTCAACATCTCGTTGAATACGCTCAACGAGGATTTCAGAAGGAAATTGGAACCGAGAACCGCTTCGGTAGAAGGACGATTGCGCGCCATCGAGGAACTCAGTAAAGCAGGCATTCCGGTAAATGTGTTGATGGCACCGCTCATTCCGGGAATAAACGGACATGAAGTTTTTGCCCTGATGGAGGAAGTGGCCAAACGCGGGGCGGTCTCTGCCGGTTACATCATTCTACGGTTGAATGGCTCGTTGAAGGAGATGTTCGCCAAGTGGCTGGAAGAACATTATCCCGATAGGAAAGAGAAAGTGCTTAATCAGGTTTCAGATTCCCATGGCGGCAAGGTCAATGACTCACGGTTCGGTACACGGATGAGAGGCGAAGGGAAGTTGGTGGAGCAGATCAATCAGAGCTATCATCTTGGTAAACGTAAACTGTTCAAAAACAAGGATGTAATACATCTTACCTCAAGTTTATTTGAGCGTCCGTCTGCACAGACAAGGTTGTTCTGATCAGCTGCCGACATTTTTGCAATTAAGATTGTTCTAACTTTCGGGTGATATTTCAATAACGTTGCGATTCTCATTCATCATTCTCATTCAATTCATTCCGGTTTGGGTCATTGCTCAATGCAATGGCCATCCCGAACTATGCGGCAAACGTTATGATCAGGTTGCTTACCTCACCACGCATAACTCTTTCAATGCAGGCGATGATGGCTTCAATCTGCCCAATCAGACACATGGGGTTGCACAGCAGCTGAACGATGGCGTTCGGGCATTGATGCTGGATGTTTACGATGAAGGCGGTGTAGCCACGGAATACCACGGGTTTTCTTTTCTGGGAACAGAACCGCTGGCCACCAGCCTCACAGAGATAAAGGATTTTCTGGACGCTAATCCGAATGAGATCGTCACCATCTTGTTCGAGACCTACATCACTTCGGATCTGATGGACACGGTGATCACGCAAGTTGGCCTGAAACCGATGCTGTATGTACAGTCATTGGGTGAGCCGTGGCCTACGTTGCAGGAAATGATCGATTCAGGTAAGCGATTGGTGATCTTTTCGGATCACAACAATGGTCAGCCAGGTCAGGATTGGTATCTCTACATGTGGGATTTTGCCGTGGAGACCAACTTTGCCAATAATGCACTGAGCGACTTCAGTTGTGATTTCAATCGCGGAGACTCTATCAACGACCTGTTCATTCTGAATCATTTTGCAACTGACCCTACGTTGGGAACAGGAAGAGCAGACCTGGCTGCACAGGCCAATGAGTTCAACTACTTCTACCCACGTGCATTGCAATGCTGGAACGAGACGGGTAAGTTCTCGAATTTCCCTACGGTCGATTTCTACGAACTCGGAAACACGTTGGAGGTGGTTGATTCGCTGAATGGCGTAACGTCATCGGTCGGTATTTCTGAGAGATCGGACCCTACCGAATTTTCGCTGTTCCCAAACCCGACCAATGGACTGCTAACGTTAAATGGCCCACGGTCCTTCCGTGGCACGGTGACGGTCTACACCTCTCTCGGGCAAGCCGTACTTCGTCAAAGTTTTCAAAATTCTAAACAGACCATTGACATCACAGGGTTTGAAAGTGGTGTATATCATGTCACTTTGGTTTCTGACCAAGACATACAGACCTTCCGAGTTGTTAAACGCTAAGGTCTCAGGCCTTTAAAGGCTGTACTCGTCATTCACGGTGGTCGACTTGTAGTACTGAATTAGCACGAAGTTCATGATAAGCCCTGAACTCAAACCCTCAAACAGGATCGCCACGGACGCCAAAGACGGTGTCAAGGATTCCTTGACCATAACTGGCGCATGCGCTTTTATCGTTACCAGCAGGTGCGGGTCGAAGATGCTGAGGTAGATGAAAAGGAATGCCGAAAAAAGCACTACGCTGATCACCGTGATCATCATTCCCAGCCCGAAACCGCTCAGAAATGGAATCTTTCCATTCTCATGCTGATACTTCCTGTAGCCGATAGTGATGCCCATCAAAAGGATAACGAAGTTGAAATAACGGAACTCTGGAACCTGAACCAGACCCAACAGTTTCATCAGTAGAAAGTATCCAATGAATCCGAAAAGGGTGTAAAAACCGATTCTAATGCCCATTTTGCTGATATTGCTGCCATGTGTTTGCATGATGGTGTGTTTTGATTCTCCAAAAAAGGCCGAAAGAACCATACCAAACAGGTTGCTTTCAATAAGGAATTTCGAATGACGGCCTATTTGAGAACGATTCTGCCACAATGATGTTCCCGTCTGAGATCTGACCAAAGGCCCATTATTTTCAAATGTGAAATGGATACACAAAATGTGGAGATCATTCACACCCGCAGGAGGAGAAAATGGCGGCCATTTACGGGTCGGTTTACACGAATCATTACTTTGCCAGCATGAAGTTTGGAAAAGTAGAAGACCCGAGTATCGTTGACTTTACGATGCCTGAAGATCATCCAGACACCAAAAGAGTGCTGGCAAATGGAAAGGGCAGTCCGAAAGTGTTTGTCGGCTGTGCCAAGTGGAACAAAACCGATCTGAAGAATTTCTATCCGCGCGGAACCAAAGATGAACTCACGTACTATTCATCGCAATTCAATTGCATTGAGTTGAATGCCACGTTCTACCGTATTTTCCCGAAGGCGCAGTTTGAAAAGTGGCGTGAGAAAACGCCAGCCAATTTCAGGTTCTTCCCAAAGGTTGTTCAGAATATCAGCCATTGGGGCCGATTGAAAGACGTGGAAAGGGTAGTGGAGGAGGTGGTTTTCGCCTTTGGCGGATTGGAAGAGAAGTTCGGGCGTGCGTTCCTTCAGCTCAAAGAGGATTTCACGCCAAAGGATTTTGACCGTGTGGTGAAGTTTCTGGATTATTGGCCGAAGTCGGTTCCGTTGGCCATGGAATTCCGCCATCCCGATTGGTATGGCGATCCGAAAGTGGCCGAAGAACTGTATCAACTGCTGGAAACGAACAGCATCTCTAATGTGATCACAGACACAGCTGGAAGACGCGATCTGGTTCACATGCGGCTCACCACGCCCAGTTGTTTTGTGCGCTACACAGGTGCCAATCATCCTTCCGATTATACACGTTTGGACGATTGGATCAATCGATTGGCCACTTGGAAAGAACAGGGAATTGAAGAGATCGACTTCTTCATCCACCAGAATGTGGAGTTGGAATCTCCATTGCTGGCATCATATTTTGTGCAGAAACTAAACGCTACTTTAGGAACGGATTTGCACGTACCACAAACGCTTTAAGATGTCAGAAGAAGTAATGGAAGAGGTGGGGTTGAATTTTCCACCTACCGCTGAAGGAGAAACCTTCATTGGCTCCGCAAGGGATTTTGCCACGGATACGCTCGGGTTCATTGAAAAGAACATTCCGATCTATGGTGAGATATTTCAGCTCAAATCCATCTTTTTCCGTTTCATAACCAACTTCGATAGAGTTGTTGTGGTCACCGATTCCGACATGGTGAAGCACATCATGCAGGACAATAACCGCAACTACGTGAAGAGTTACGGATACCGCATTCTAAAAGTGCTGCTGGGCGAAGGACTGCTGACAAGCGAAGGTGATTTTTGGCGCAAGCAACGCAGATTGATGCAGCCTGGTTTTCATCGCGATAGGCTTTCGTCATTCGTATCAACCTACGCAGAGGTGGCACAGGAGATGATCGACAAATGGAATGAGCTACCTGACGGAACGGAAGTGGATGTTTCCAAGGCTTTCATGGAAACCACGCTGAATATTGTGTCGAAAGCCATGTTCAGTACGGATGTGGTGGATGCCATGGATGTGGTGAACCGTGAATTCGATTATGCGAATGAGAAGCTTATCGATCGCATCAAAAAACCGTTTCCAGTACCGCTTTGGATGCCCTTGCCTCACATCATCCGTGAAAAAAACAGCTATGAGGCCATCAAAAAGGTGGTTGCCGACATCATTGAGAAACGTAGGTCGAGCAATGAGAAATATGACGACCTGCTGGCAATGCTGATGGAGATTGAAGATGCCGACACGGGCGAGAAGATGAGCAATCAACAACTTCAGGATGAAGTAATTACCATCTTCCTGGCAGGCCATGAGACCACGGCCGTGGCATTGACCTGGCTGGCGCATTGCATGGATGAGAATCCAAAGGTTTTGGAGAAGTTATTGGAAGAAGAGAAGACCGTGCTCAACGGTCGCACACCAGAGCTTGACGACCTCCGTTCGTTGGAATACACCCGCATGGTGATCGATGAGACCTTACGGCTTTATCCGCCTGCTTGGATCATCGGAAGACATTCCCTTGCACCAGACAAACTCGGAGAGTACGATATTCCGAAGGATACGAACTGCCTGATTCCCGTCTATTACATGCACCGCGACCCGAAATATTGGGAAAACCCTGAGCAGTTCAAACCTGAACGGTTCAGTAAGGAGAACGCAAAAGGAAGACATAAATTCGTGTATTTCCCGTTCGGTGGCGGACCAAGACTCTGTATCGGCAACAACTTCGCGCTAATGGAGATGCAGGTGATCGTACAGATGATCTTCCGAGCATTTCAACTGAAAAAGAAGAAAGGATTCACATTCAAGAAAGATCCGCTCATCACCATGCGTCCAGCACCGCACATGAAGATGGTGTTGGAAAAGAGGTGATATTCATCTAAAGTTTCCTGCTTCGGCCACCAGCAAATCGCAAGAAAGTATGTAGTATTGCGGGATTGGCCGCGAATGACCACATAGAACTGGAAGAAGACTCCGAAAACGGAGTGGGGAAGGAGCTTTACGAATACCAGAAAAAGGCGCTGTTCCGCATTATGGACCGCCTGCTGGAAGCGGAAAATCCCATCAATCTGCTTTTTCAATTACCCACTGGTGGTGGCAAAACGGTCATCTTCTCCGAGATCGCCAGACGATTTATTCTGGAGAAGAAGCAGAAGGTCATCATTCTAACGCATAGGATTGAGCTCTGCGGGCAGACCTCGCGTATGCTCGATACGTTCACGGTAAGGAACAAGGTCATTACCAGCGATGTGAAGGAACTTCCCGATCAGGATGACTATCAATGTTTTGTGGCGATGGTGGAAACGCTCAACAATCGCCTCAATGACGATGCATTTGAACTGAAAGATATCGGGCTGGTAATTATTGATGAGGCGCATTACAACTCGTTTGGGAAGCTGTTCAAGTTCTTTGAAAAGAGCACGGTTCTGGGCGTGACAGCCACACCGCTGAGTTCGAACATCAACTTGCCGATGAATGAGAACTATGAGGAGTTGATCATTGGCGAATCCATCAGTTCGCTGGTGGAAACGAACTATCTGGCCAAGGCCAATACAGTTACTTACGATCTGAATCTGCTGTCGCTGAATGTCGGGATCAACGGAGATTACACCGTACGTTCATCTGATGAACTCTACACGGATTACTCGATGCAGAGCCGCTTGCTGCGTTCATATCAGGACCATTCGCTTGGCAAGAAGACGCTGATCTTCAACAATGGCATCAACACATCGTTGTATGTGCACGACACCTTTAAGAAAGCAGGTTACGACATTCGCCATCTCGACAACAAGAACACGCCTGCCGAAAGGAGGGAAGTACTGCATTGGTTCAAGCATACGCCAGATGCGATTTTGACTTCTGTTGGGATTCTCACAACAGGGTTTGATGAACCGACAGTTGATACCATCATCTTGAATAGGGCCACACGTTCCATGACGCTGTATTTTCAGATGATCGGTCGCGGTTCCAGAATACTGGGAAACAAACGGGAGTTCACGGTGATCGATCTTGGTAATAATGTGGCACGTTTCGGTCTTTGGGATGCCTATGTGAACTGGGAACACATTTTTCGCCATCCCGATATGCATTTGAACAGCATTCGGTCGGATGAGGAGATTCAGCGCGATTTCCGATACAAAATGCCGCCAGAATTACGTGAGAAGTTCAGCCGATCTGAAAACATCGATTTTAACATCAGCGAAGCGTACGGTCGTGCGGTAAAACGAGGTGATAAGCCAAAAGTGGTCATCGATGAGTCGATCGATCAACATGTTCGCATCTGCGCAGAAAATGCCGAAGACCTTTGGGATGCCAAGGATCTGGCGAAGCTGTTGGGAGACGAGATCGAGTACCGCGTTCGAAAATACGGCCAATGTCTATCCAAGACCACGCCCAGCTACATCAAGTGGCTTCAGGACGAATACATGCGCAAATTGCATGTTCGTTTGGTCCAAGAGTATCAAATGGCGTGATCCGACTTGGGGTTGGTCTTTAAAATCACCAATTTCGCCAGTAATTCACAAACCCAAAAAACATCATCTCATGAAACGATATGCAATTATTCTTGGCGCGGCCATTGCTTTTATGACCGCTTGCGACACCAAATCAGGAGGAAACCACGAAGAAGCTCAGGAAAAGGCCGCTGCTGATTGTCAGTTGAGCTACGCGGAGAATTCAATCAACGTAAAATGGACTGCTTATAAAACATCGGAGCGCGTGGGCGTTTCGGGTACGTTCGACACAGTTCTGGTTTCAGGTGTCAATCAGGCATCCGATCTTGCAGGCGTTTTCGGTAGCGCTTCGTTCAATATTCCAACTTCCAGTGTCAACTCGGCCAATACAGGAAGAGATGAAAAGATCTTCAAACACTTCTTCTCAACCATGGTGGAGACTGCTGAGTTGAGCGGGAAAGTGTTGGAGGCAACCGATTCTGAACTGAAAGTGTTGCTGACCATGAACGGAGTGACCGACACGGTTCCTTTCAGCGTAAGCAGAACAGATAGCTTGCTGAGCTTGGAAGGAAAAATCGAATTGGCCGATTATCAAGCAGTTGCAAATGCAGATTCTCTGAATAAAGTATGCTTCGATCTGCACAAAGGTGCTGATGGCGTGAGCAAACTTTGGCCAGATGTAAAGCTGGAGATCTCAGCCGTACTCAACGAAGTCTGCGAATAATCAACCTCAACCCAAACAAAAGAAGATGAACAAACCTCCTTTTTATGATGACCTGACGCTTCCGGTCATCGCTGCTCCCATGTTCCTTATCTCAGGGCCAGAACTGGTGATCGAATGCTGCAAGAATGGCATTGTCGGAACGTTTCCAGCCCTGAATCAACGAAGTACAGAAGGTTTTGAAGAGTGGGTCGTTCAGATCAAGGAGGAGCTTGCTAAGTGGGAGAAGGAAACCGGGAAAAAGGCGGCTCCTTTCGGAGTGAACCTAATCGTTCATTTCTCCAACCCGCGCGTGCAGGCAGATCTTGAGATATGCATGAAGCATAAGGTTCCGTTGATCATCACTTCGCTCGGAGCGGTTTCGGATCTGGTGAATGCAGTTCATTCGTATGGAGGCTTGGTTTATCATGATGTCATCAAAAAACGCCATGCCGAGAAGGCCGCGGAGGCTGGAGTAGATGGTCTGATTCTGGTTGCTGCGGGAGCAGGTGGCCACGCGGGAACCTTGAATCCGATGCCATTCATTCAGGAGATCCGCAGTTTCTTTAAGAAGACGATTCTGCTTTCGGGCTGCATCAGCAATGGAAATGATATTGCATCTGCCATGCAGATGGGAGCCGATTTCGCTTGGATGGGAACCCGTTTCATCAACGCAACGGAAAGTCGCGCATCAGATGAATACCGCCAAATGATCATCGATAGCGGAGCAACGGATGTGGTGCACACGGCAGCCGTTTCTGGCGTTCCGGCCAATTTCATGCGTAAGAGTTTGGAGGCTATCGGCATTACGGAAGACATGTGGAGCCAGAAGGCCAAAATGGATTTCAGTAACCTCGAAGCGGCCAAGGCGGAGGCCAAAGCATGGAAGACCATTTGGTCGGCCGGTCAGGGCGTGGCCACTATTCACGATACCGTCCCAGTTGCTGAATTGGTTCAGCGTCTAAAGGCCGAATTCATTGAAGCATTGGAAAGGCAACAACAGTTACTTGAGAAGTACGCACAGAAAGTCTGAGCAAATATTTGTTTGAACAAGTGCAGTTGTTTGATTTTTTTATTGTTTTGAACCCGAAACTTTAAAGCAAAAGTTGCGGTACAACGCAGAAACAAATCACGGATGAGTAACGGAAAACCACGAATAGTAAAGGATTACGACAAGTTAGATGATGGGGTGAAGGAGATGATCAAACTCCATTATCCGTTCGGTTTTGAGGACAATCTGGTGTCTTTTACCAATGCAGAAGGGAAAAAAGTTTCCGCGCTTCCATTCGAAACAGACGACCGCTACTATTTGGTGCGCATGACCGTGGCAGAAGCGCAAAGCATCATTGAAGACGATGACGATTATGATGAGGACGGCAATTTGACCGATGAGGCCCGTGAAGAGTACGAAGACAAGTACGATGACGTTGAAGAGGTCGAGGAAACAGTGGAAGAGGAGGATGAGTCTTCTGATGATTCGTCAGATGAAGAAGATGATGACGATAAGGATTGATTATCCTTCCGTACCGTAATATTCGAGCCTGTTGGTAATTTTGTAAAGTGACCAGCAGGCTTTTTCTTTTGTTCTTTCTGAGTTGCATTTCGCTGCGATCGCTGGCAGATGAGATCGTTTTCGAGATGAGTGTTTTCGGCATCCGATTCGGGACCATGGTGCTTACGCGCAGCATGGAGAATGACAGCACGGAACTTTTCACCCTTCATGCCAAAGGCAAAACCGATTTTTTGTGGATGCAGCGCGAAGAGGAATCGAAGTATGAAGTGCGCTACCGCAATGGGAAGCTTTTCTCTTCTGATTACATCTATCTGAACAAGGGCGAAACAGAGAAATGGACCAACGTGAAGCAGGAGGGAAGTGGCTACTTGGTGGAGTCGAGTGAAGGTTCCAAACTTCTGAAACAGGTGGCCGACTATTCGCTGCTCAAACTCTATTTTGAGCCTACTTGGGACCGACAGAAAGTGTTCTGTGAAGAGGATTGCAGCTATGCTGAACTTATTGGCAATCCAGAAAAAGGCACCTTAAAAGTGCTCTGTCAGGATGGAAGCAGATCGACCTATCACGTGAAAAACGGTCAGATAAGCGAACTGGAGATTCATCTCGCGGTTGCAACTGTAACCCTAACCAGAATCAATTAAGCAGCCTTTGCCAGTTGCTTCTTGATCTTCATGTCCTCTCGACTGGTCTTGCACAGCTTATCCCAAACAAACGATACCTCACCGAAATTGGCATTCACATCGCTGTGATGCACATTATGCCAAGCAGAGCTGTTCAGCAATATCCTTGGCAAAAGTTTTTCAAGCCAATTGAAGGTAACGCCACAATGCAGGTAAAGATTGAGGAAAACGAAACCAACGATGGCTGAAAAATACAGCGGTGCGAAGTGCTTGGCAGGAGGGAAGCAGATAAGCAACAGCGGCCAAAATGTAAGTAGCGTTTCTACTGGACCAACGGCAAAACCTGCAAAAGGAGTTGGGTCGCGGAAAGAGTGATGGTGCTTATGAAATGGGAATAGCAACTTCGTATGCAACATTCGGTGCTTCCAATACGTCCACGCATCAACGGCAATAATTCCCAAATACATCTGTAGAATCACCATCCACCAGCTCAGTCCCATTTCATCCAACGTCCAGACAAGACCCGTTTCATAGCCTGCACGGCTCAGTCCCAAAGGCCAAGCTGCCATCAACGAAACAATGAAGGCTGCTCGTCCAGTACCGAAAGCCTCCTTGGCAATTGGTGGCAGTTTCTTGCGATTTCCCTGAATCCTATTTCCGTGCTTTTCGGAATACTTGTAAATGAGAAAGCTGAATGTGAAAAGCGGAACGATGATGATGAGAAACACCTCCAACGCGCTTTTGTAAAATACGAATGGTGCAGGATGAAGAAAGCCTGATGAAAGCGCAGCCAAAACGACTGCTGTATCAATGTAAGGAGCTGCTTTTTGCATGGCCGCAAAGGTAAGCAGCTGTTAATCTCATTCTACCAACTGTGCAGATTTTGCCGTAGCAAGCGTTCGCCACGGTTTGGCCTGTTCCAATTCGTAGGCAAGTTCGAGCAAACGCGCATCTTCACCATAAGGTGCGGCAAACTGAACCCCTAACGGCATGTCGTCCGCATCTATTCCAAGCGGAAGCGAAATCGCAGGTTCTCCGGTTACGTTGTAGAGACCTGTGTAAGTGGCAAAGTCGATGGCGCGCTTGGTTATTTCTTCGTACGGAAGTTCAGGAGAGAAGTACCCGATCTTGGGCGTTTTATGCGCCAGAACAGGCGACATGACGACATCATATTTCTCGAACAGTTTGCTGCACTCAACACCCATTTTTCGCATGGCGCGGATGCTACCGGGCAACTTCAGTGCATTGCTTCGAAACCGTTTGCCGAGACCCACCGTGAACGGTTCCAGCTGTGTTTTATCCACCTTGGCCTGAAATACCATTTGCCCCATGTGGCTTGACATGTATGCGAGGAATCCGTAGTAATTCAGGAAGTGGCCGACCATCGTATCAACATCGATCGGTAGCGGAACTTGTTCAACTTGATGGCCAAGCGATTCGAGCAATTTGGCGGTTTCCTGTTGCAAATTGTACGTGTCCTCATCTTGGCGACCTGTTGTGCCTTCGGTAAGATTCTCTATGAAGGCAATACGCAAACGCTTCTTGTTTCCATGCTTGATGTGTCCGAGTTTTAGCAGTTTCGGGTTGCGGTAGAATTTCTCAGCCTCACCAAAAAATGTGGCTGTGTCGCGAACGGAACGCGTGAGAACGCCTTGGTGAATGATCTCAATCGGCATCATCTCCGTGCCATCAATTCCATGGATGCGATGGCGCGATGGTTTAAGACCGACCAAGCCGCAAATGGCTGCAGGAATGCGGATAGAACCCGCACCATCATTACCGGAAGCAATGGGAACCGCACCGCTGGCAACCAGCGCGGCAGAACCTGAAGAAGAACCTCCAGAAGTATAGTCCGTATTCCAAGGATTACGCGTAATGGCCCACTTTTCGTTTTCCGTGCTGCACAGCAATCCGAACTCAGGCAGCGTGGTTTTTCCCAAATAACTTACGCCAGTGGAAAGAAACTGATTGACAAATCGACTGTTCCGTTTTGCTTTTTTCGCGCTGAAAGCACCGGTTCCCAATTGGGTCGCATATCCTTTGATGTTGTCGGTGTCTTTGAAATAGGTCGGAACGCCATAGAATGCGCCATCCGCTGTCAGTCTATCGATTTTTCGGGCATCATCATACAGTTTCAGAACGATGGCATTCAACCCAGGATTCACTTTCTCCGAGCGTTTGATTGCTGCTTCAATGGCTTCTTGTGCAGAGATTTCCTTTTTCGCGATAGCTTCAGCAACACCTGTTGCATCAAGCGAACCGAGGGCGTCATCTGTAAATGCGTTCATTCGTTTGTTCATGCAACCGAAGTTAGAAAACTCTGACAGGATTAATGGTTGTCCGAAACTGGCTTATCCAGCCAACCGCGCGGATTGGTCAAGAAATCGTTTCTGAATTCAGAAAGCATCTGCTGCATTTCCTCTACTTTTTGATCATGCCTTGAGGAGAGATTGTATGATTCACTGGAATTGTCCTTCAGGTAATACAGCTTAGGCCAATTGTCCAATCTGTTAATGACCGTATCGCTTTCTGGTGGTGAGTATTTCGAAACGTACTGGCTCGTTACATACTTGGGATGTTCCAACGGAATGGGCCATGTGTAGCTGTAATTCGTTTCCATGAATTTCCAGTTACCTACGCGAACCGCCTCAAATGCGTAATCGTGAAAGAAGAATAGGGGACGGGTGTAGGCGAGACTCGTTTCGGAAGTGTCGTTGAGAAGTTCCAGCAGATTCATACCGTCAATCTTCCTGTCTTTGGGAATAGAAACACCTGCTTCCGCCACCAACGTAGGCAATAGGTCGATGCCCATAGCGGGCATATTCGTTTTGTATGCGGTTTTCAGCTTTTTGGGATAGCGGATCATGAATGGAACGCGATATCCACCTTCGTAAACCTGACCTTTGCGGCCTCTCAGACCGCAAGGATTTCCTTCGAACCAAGGTCCATTGTCGCTGGTGACAACGACAATCGTGTTCTCGGTCAAGTTCAAACTATCCAGCAGATTTAGAATTTCTCCAACGCTGTGATCGAATTCTTCAACCGCATCGCCATAAGCACCTGCTTTGGACTTGCCTTTAAATCCCTTCGAGGGAAAGAAAGGCTGGTGTGGATCCTTGTGCGCCAGATACAGGAAGAATGGTTGATTCTGATTCTGACGAATGAAACTCTTGGCAGAATCTGTAAACAACTGCGTGTAATGTTCCTGATCGAGGCCAATATCATCCAGCATTTTACGCTCATTCTCATAAAATGCCACAGGCCAATCATCGTTGGAGGCTTCCAGACCAACGAAATAATCAAAACCATGGTTGAACGGATGAAACTGGGCATCCTGAGAAATCGTGCCGAGATGCCATTTTCCAACAATTCCAGTTCGGTAGCCAGCAAGCTTCAACAATTCTGGGATGATGACCTCAGAAGGCATAATTCCATTGATAATGTTGTGTTCTCCACGCATGTCCACAGCCCCCATGAAATTGGCAAAACGACTTCCAATATTCATGATGAGACCAGGATTCACATGATGGAACGGATATGCCAATCCTTGTCGCAGCGCGTATCTACCAGACAAGAACCCGAAACGCGATGGCGTACAGATAGACGCTGGTGCGTAAAAATTGCTGAAAACCACGCTGTGTTCTGCCAGAGAATCCAAATTCTTGGTATCAATGACTGTCTGCTGATTGTAACCGACATCTCCGTAACCGAGATCATCGGCCAAAATGAAGATGATATTCGGTTTGTCTGGAATTGGTTTTACCTCAACAATTTCTTCCAGTTTAAAAGGTCGGTCAGCAAAATCAGAACGAATCAGACCTTGATGTTCAGGTCCCTGTAAATAATACCAAGTAAGAATTCCTCCAACGAAAAGAATCAAGAAAATGATCAGACCTGTGAGCACGCTCTTTAAAAACTTCATTTGGGAATGTACTAATTGCTTGGCAAGTTGCAATTCATCATTAAGTCTATAATTAATATTATGTTAAATAGTAATTTCAAAAGAAAGGGAGAATCCAATGAACTCTCCCTTCTCTATTACTTCTTGTGAAGCTTCGCTGAAACTTCTTCGAGCTTCTTCTCATAGCTTGGGTCGTCTCCTCCAAGCTTGTAGTACAATTGATTCAATGCAATCAGGACACCTTTATCATCTGGCCGAATTGCATAAGCCTCTTCCAGGCTTGGCAATGCTTTTCTGAAAATATCAAGCACCTTCACCATTGCTGCGTCATATTCCTTCTGATTAGCAATATTGCTGGCAGCATCATTCATTTTTGCGCCCATATTGAACCAAGATGCTCCAATACTGTAAACAGCGTCAAATTTGGCTGAAAGTATTGCCGCCTTCTGGTCTTCGGATGCTTCAGCCAAAGCCTTGTTTGCTTCCTCTACAGAACGCTTGTAAGCATCGCGCGATTCATTGAACATTTCAACTGCCTTTGGGTCAACACCGGATTCATCAACCTTTTTGGCCAACTGCTCCAAAATAGAGCCCAACGCAAACCATGCTGAATAGTTTGTTGGATCTGCCTCCACAGCTTTTCTGAGCGGATCGACCGCTTCATCGGTATTGCCTGAACCTAAGAACACGTTGGCTTCCTCAACTGAAAACGCGCCTGGCTCTCCCAATGATTCACGTCCCAACTTGATAGCATTCAACTCTTTTTCCGTGTTTTTCGCGGTATGCCACATATTGATCAATCGCACAAATGCCGCACGATGCTCTTTTTGCTTCAGCTCTTTGGCCAATTCCGCAGCTTTCAGATAATCCGATTCGGCAAGTTCAAGTTTCCCCAAGGCATCATTTGCCCAACCACGATAGAAGACGCTTAGCATCGCCAAGGTGTCATTCAGGGCTGGGCAACATCCCATGCCACTCATTTCAACAGCATTTCCGAAGCGTGTAGCTGCCTTCTCGTAATCTTTGGCTTGCAAGGAGGCGATTCCCAGATTGTAGAAGTTGACCGACTCGAAGTTCAGATATTTCTGGATCTCATCTTTATAGTAATTCTTCTCATCCAGTTCCTTACACTTCTTGAAACTCTCGTAGGCGATCTGAAGCGGGTCATCGCTCAACTCCTTGAATTTACCTTCGTTGTTCTGAACCTCATAAACCTTATTGTAGATCTGCCCTCGATAAAGCCATGTTTTCGGATCATTCATGGTCTTTTCGTGGGTAATTGTCGGTTCAATGGCCTCCACGGCATTGTCCAGTTCGCCATAGCCAAGATAATTGTTGGCACTCGTTCTTTTCGATGGCTGACCGAACACGGCCGCACTGACCAGCAATGCTACTGCAATCAAGATTGTATTCTTCGTACTCATCGTTTTTAGGTTTTATTCGGTGCGAATATCGCGTTATCTCTCAAATTGGTCGGTCAATCACTCCTCAGATTCTTCCTGATCGGTTGAGGTGTCGCCTCCCTCCTGTCGGTCTTCGGCATTTCCTTCAATACCACCGATCGGGTTTTCATCCTCCTCGTCTTCATTCAGGTCCGCATCCTCAGAAGAGATTTCCACCTTGGCAATGGCCGCAATGGTATCTTTTCCTTTCAGGTTGATGAGTTTCACACCTTGCGTTGCGCGTCCCATAACACGGATGTCTGCCACGTCCATTCGGATGGCGATTCCTGATTTGTTGATGATCATAAGATCGTTCTCATCCACTACACTCTTAATGGCAATGAGCGAACCCGTTTTGTCGGTGATATTCATGGTCTTGACGCCTTTTCCACCACGGTTGGTAATGCGGTAATCTTCTACCGCAGAGCGTTTTCCATAACCATTCTCAGATACCACCATCACCGTTTCGGTCTCGAGGTCTTCTACACAGATCATGCCAACGACATCGGCTTTCTCCGGTAGGTTGATGCCGCGGACACCTGCGGCTGTACGGCCCATCGGTCTTACTTTATCCTCTGGGAAGTGAATACAACGACCGTGCGTCCCAGCAATAAGAATGTGGCTGTTGCCCGTTGTAAGGCGTGCTTCAAGAAGCTCATCACCGTCCTTAATGGTAATTGCATTGATGCCATTTACACGTGGACGTGAGTATGCTTCCAACGTGGTCTTTTTGATGATTCCCTTCTTAGAGCACATGATCACATAGTGATTCTGGATGTACTCCTCGTCTTTCAGATCAATGACACGGATAAACGCTTTCACCTTATCATCCGATTCGATATTGATCAGGTTCTGAATAGCGCGACCTTTACTTGTCTTCGTTCCTTCTGGAATTTCGAACGCGCGCATCCAGAAACAACGGCCTTTCTCGGTGAAGAATAGCATGTAATTGTGGTTGGTGGCCACATACAGGTATTCCAAGAAATCCTCATCGCGTGTAGTGCTGGCGCGGGAGCCTACTCCGCCTCTACTTTGCACACGGTATTCCGCAAGTGGCGTTCGCTTGATGTAGCCCATGTGCGAGATAGTTATGACCACTTCCTCATCCGCGATCATATCTTCCATACGAAGGTCATTGGCAGCATAAACGATCTCACTTCGTCTTTCGTCACCGTACTTGTCGCGGATAACTGTGAGCTCGTCTTTGATGATGGTCATTCGAAGGTCTTCGTTGTCCAAAATATCCTTCAAATGCGCGATGGTCTTCATCAGTTCCTCATACTCCGCACGAAGTTTGTCCTGCTCCAGTCCTGTCAACTGACGGAGACGCATTTCAACAATCGCACGTGATTGAACATCACTCAACTCGAAACGCTCCATGAGTTTTTCACGTGCTTCTTCTGGGCTTGCTGAGGCGCGAATCAATGCGATTACCTCGTCAATATTGTCTGATGCAATGATGAGACCTTCGAGGATATGTGCCCGCTTCTCCGCTTGATCGAGTTCGAACTTGGTTCTTCTGACAACCACATCGTGACGGTGTTCCACGAAATGGTGGATCATGTCCTTCAGCGTCAGCATTTCTGGCCGACCTTTCACCAAGGCAATATTGTTCACGCTGAACGAAGTCTGAAGTGCTGTGTATTTGTAGAGCGTATTCAGAACCACATTCGGAATCGCATCACGCTTCAGTTCGTAAACGATACGCATACCGTTTCTATCAGATTCATCACGGATGTCGCTGATGCCTTCGATCTTCTTGTCAACAACCAACTCGGCCGTCTTCTTGATCATGTCGGCCTTGTTCACCTGGTAAGGAATCTCGGTGACGATAATCTGCTCCTTCCCAGTTTTCGTTTCCTCAAACTCGGCCTTGGCGCGCATCATCACTCTACCTCTACCCGTCTCAAATGCTTCGCGAACACCATCATATCCGTAGATGATACCACCCGTTGGGAAATCAGGAGCTTTCACGTATTCCATCAATTCAGAGATCTCGATGTCTCTGTTATCGATATAAGCGATTGTTCCGTTGATGACCTCGGTGAGGTTGTGCGGAGCCATGTTGGTGGCCATACCGACCGCAATGCCCGAAGAACCGTTTACCAGAAGATTCGGAATTCGTGTTGGAAGAACAGTTGGTTCTTGCAGCGTATCATCGAAGTTCAGCGAGAAATCAACCGTGTCCTTGTCAATATCTGAAAGCAGTTCTTCCGCGATCTTCCGCAAGCGGGCCTCGGTGTATCGCATGGCAGCTGGACTGTCACCATCTACCGAACCGAAGTTTCCCTGGCCATCAACCAACGGATAGCGCAACGACCATTCCTGAGCCATACGCACCATGGTGTCGTAAACGGATGAATCGCCATGCGGGTGATACTTACCGAGTACCTCCCCTACGATCCTTGCCGATTTCTTGTAAGCACTGGTGGAACGGACGCCCAGTTCAAGCATTCCAAAAAGCACTCTTCTGTGTACAGGCTTCAGACCATCTCTTACATCTGGAAGCGCACGTGACACAATGACCGACATCGAATAATCGATGTAGGCCGTCTTCATCTCATCTTCTATATTAATAGGTATAATTCTCTCTCCTTCTGCCATGACAAAATGTTAGTGAATAAACGCTCGCATGGTATTTGACAAACCATGCTCAAATTTAGCCTTCGAAGATAGGGTTTTGTGCTGCGTTGGTCGGCTTTTGCAAGGCTCCGAAAGCCAGTTCTTACTAACAGATTTCTGTTGATAAAAACGAACTCACCGAAAGGTCTGCTGAAAGGGCGAATCTATTTTTGAACATGCGGATTTATCGGCTGTTGTTTCAGTAGTAAAAGGATAAGTCCGACATTTGAGGATTGAACATGGACGCGAAATTTTCACCACGGGTAAAAGATGTCATCAGTTTCAGTCGCGAGGAAGCGCTGAGATTGGGACATGAATACATAGGAACGGAACACTTACTTCTCGGGATTATCCGTGAAGGAGAAGGGACGGCCATTAAGATCCTTGAATCATTAGGTATTGATATTCAAAAACTTAGAAAGGAGATCGAAAGCACTACTCAAACTGGAAAAGCTGTCAAGAAGACCAATTTGGGTAATATCCCTTTGATCAAGCAAGCTGAGAAAGCATTGAAGATCACATACCTGGAGGCCAAGGTGTTCAAGAGTCCTACAATTGGTACCGAACACTTATTATTGGCCATCTTGAAAGATGAAGATAACGTTGTAACACGAAGTATGAAGAAGATGGGAGTTGATTACGACCTCGTGAAAGAAGAGGTTGAAATGATGTTGGGAGAAACTGGTTTGAATCCAGAAGCCAAGCACAGCCAGTCGGCAGATGACGATGACGAAGGTGATGCTTTCGGTGCAGGTGGTGGCGGTCAGATGCGAAAAGCAGTTGACCCGAAATCCAAAACACCTGTTCTGGACAATTTTGGACGCGACCTGACCAAGGCTGCGGAAGATGGAAAACTCGACCCAGTAGTTGGTCGTGAAAAGGAAATTGAGCGGGTTTCGCAGATCCTTAGCCGTAGAAAGAAGAACAATCCGATTCTTATTGGAGAACCTGGTGTTGGTAAATCAGCGATTGCCGAAGGTCTCGCCTTGCGAATTGTGAAGCGAAAAGTATCTCGTGTGCTGTTCGGAAAGCGTGTGGTAACCTTGGATCTAGCATCGCTTGTTGCTGGAACCAAATACCGCGGTCAGTTTGAGGAGCGCATGAAAGCAGTGATGAACGAACTGGAGAAATCTCCAGATGTGATTCTGTTCATTGATGAGATTCACACAATTGTTGGTGCTGGTGGTGCTTCAGGTTCTATGGATGCATCGAACATGTTCAAGCCAGCCTTGGCACGTGGCGAAGTGCAATGCATCGGTGCCACTACGCTTGATGAGTATCGACAGTACATTGAGAAAGATGGTGCGCTGGAAAGACGTTTCCAAAAGGTAATGGTCGATCCGACCTCTCCAGAGGAAACCATCGAGATTCTGAACAACATCAAAGAGAAGTACGAAGAACATCATAATGTGATCTATACGCCAGAGGCGATTGAGGCGTGCGTGATGCTCACCAATCGCTACATGACCGATCGATTCCTTCCAGATAAGGCAATTGACGCCTTGGATGAGGTTGGTTCACGTGTTCATATCACCAATATTCACGTTCCTGATGTGATTGTTGAGTTGGAGAAGAAAGTGGACGACATTAAGGAGGAAAAGAACAAGGTTGTCCGCAGCCAGAAATACGAAGAGGCGGCCAATCTTCGTGACAAGGAGCGTAAGCTTCAGGAAGAGTTGGAGCGCGAGAAGAAAAAGTGGGAAGACGAGACCAAGGAGAACCGTGAAACGGTAACCGAGGAGCATGTGGCTGAGGTTGTTTCGATGATGACGGGAATTCCTGTCAATCGCGTGGCTCAGAACGAAGGCGATCGTCTGAAGCAAATGGGCGAAATGCTCAAAGGCAAAGTGATTGGTCAGGATGAAGCCATTAAGAAGGTGGTTCGCGCTATTCAGCGTAACCGCGCTGGCTTGAAAGACCCGAACAAACCGATCGGAAGTTTCATTTTCTTGGGGCCAACTGGTGTTGGTAAAACAGAATTGGCGAAGGTCATTTCTCAATATCTTTTCGATTCAGATGATGCCTTGATCCGTATTGACATGAGCGAATACATGGAGAAGTTTGCCATCTCACGTTTGGTGGGAGCGCCTCCAGGATACGTTGGTTATGAGGAAGGTGGTCAGTTGACCGAAAAGGTTCGTAGAAAGCCGTATTCCGTTGTGCTTTTGGATGAGATTGAGAAAGCACACCCAGATGTGTTCAACCTGTTGCTTCAGGCATTGGATGATGGACAGATGACCGACAGCTTGGGTCGTAAGATCGATTTTAAGAACACGATTGTGATCATGACCTCGAATATCGGTTCGCGACAATTGTCGGATTTCGGCCAAGGCGTTGGTTTCGCAACTGCGGCTAAAACTTCCGCTACTGATGACCACGCTCGCGGTGTGATCGAGAAAGCATTGAAGAAGGCTTTTGCGCCTGAGTTCTTGAACCGAATTGATGATGTGATTCTCTTCAACCAATTGAAGAAAGAAGACATCTTCCAAATCATCGATCTTGAATTGAAAGGTGTTTTCAAACGAATTGAAGACGCTGGTTACACCATTCAATTGGACAAATCTGCCAAGGATTTCCTTTCTGAAAAAGGCTACGACCCAGATTTCGGGGCGCGTCCGTTGGCAAGAGCCATCCAGAAATATTTGGAGGACCCATTGGCAGAAGCCATTATTGGTTCGACTGTTTCTGAAGGAGATGTGCTTGAGGTGAAGCATGCAAAAGACGCAGATGAACTGACCATCTCGGTCAAAAAACCGAAGTCGGAAAAGAAAAAAGATTGACGGGTTTAGCTCACACAGAGACACAGAGACTAACGAAATGAAAACGGGGCAATTAAGCCCCGTTTTCGTTTTGTATTCCTCATTTTCTCTGCATCTCTGCGTGAAAATCTGCTAATCTGTCGCTCCCATGCTGCTGTAGCCTCCATCATGGAAAAGATTCTGCATGGTCACTTTGCGCGTAAGGTCTGAGAAAAGCGTTACGCAGTAATCAGCACATTCCGCAGCTGAGGCATTTCCCAGCGGAGAAAGTTTGTCTGCATTATTGATGAAGTCATCAAAACCTTCCACTCCCGAACCTGCAGTGGTCACGGTCGGGCTTTGCGAAATCGTATTCACCCGCACTTTCTTCTTCACTCCATAATGATGTCCGAAACTACGGGCAATGCTTTCCAACATGGCTTTGGCCTCGGCCATATCGCCATAACCAGTATAAGTTCTTTGAGCAGCGATGTAAGTCAAAGCCACCACAGACGCCCATTCATTCAAGGCATCCTGCTTATAGCAGGTCTGCAACACGCGATGCAACGACATGGCCGAAATATCCAATGTCTTGTGGAAGAAATCGTAGTTCAGATCGGTGTAGCCTCTCCCCTTTCTCACATTCGGAGACATGCCGACAGAATGAAGCATGAAGTCCAAACCACCGAACTTCTCCTTCGCAGTAGCCACCAGATTCTCAATGTCTTCCATTACGGTCACATCAGCGGGAATAATATCTGCATTGAGCTTCTCCCCCAATTCCTTAATGGCGCCCATCCGAAGCGCAACTGGCGCATTGGTGAGAATGATCTCTGCACCTTCATCCACACATTTCTCTGCCACTTTCCAAGCAATGGAACGGTCGTCCAACGCTCCGAAAATGATTCCTTTCTTTCCTTTTAGAAGATTGTACCCCATTTTGATAAGTATGAATTGGAATGAAGAATTGAGCCTTGGAAGAAAACCAATTTCGAATTCCTAACCGTTCATTTTTCGTTAAGTAAGTTTTTCGCGTGCGTTAAGGCTGCTTCGGTCGGGTTGGCATTGCTTAGCATTTTCGCTACCTCAACCACTCGTTCCTGCTCATTCAGTTCACGCACTTTCGTTTCCGTTTTACCTTTTTCAATCTGCTTGTAAACATACAGATGTTGGTCAGCTTTGGAAGCGATCTGCGGCAAATGCGTGATGCACAGCACTTGCATCAACGTACTCAACGAGCGTATCTTCTGCCCAACCTTGTTCGCTACATCTCCCGAAACACCTGTATCGATCTCATCAAAGATGATGGCAGGCAATTGCGATGTCTTTGCGATCTGCGATTTGACGGATAGCATCAGTCGCGAGAGCTCACCACCGCTGGCCACTTTGCTGATGTCTTGCAACGCCTGTCCCTTATTGGCGGTGAACTGAATATCGATTCCATCTTGGCCGAGCACATTGACCTCAGTTCGGTGCAATTCGATCTTCAAAGTGGCATCGGGCATTCCGAGTTCGTGCAACTCAGATTCAATGACGGGAGCAACATTTTTGGCGGCAGTAGCACGCAACTGGCTCAGCAGCGTTGCTTCCGATTCGAGTTTGGAGCCAGCTAATTCCAATTCTGCCTGGAGCAAGGTCAGTTGTTCATCGGAAACGCCAATGCCATCCAATTTTTCTTCCAGCTCTTGCTGAAATTCAATCAATTCGCTCTCGCTTTGCTTGCGATGCTTCGTCATCAATCGAACCACTTCATCCACTCGCTCCTGTAGTCGAATCAATTCCTCAGGGTCTTCGTTCAGCCCCTCGGCACTTCGCTCAATTTCCTGAGCCACATCTTCCAGTTCCAAGAAACTGGATTTCACGCGTTCCGTCCAATCTTTCGATGGCGCATGTTTCCGAGCCAAATGACCCAGCTCCGATTCAATTCTTCGGAGTTGATCCAAAATGGAACCTTCCACACCTGAAAATCCTTCAGAAACCTGTCCGAGCGTTTGTCGGATCTCTTCCGCATTCTCAAGTAGATTCAATCGTTCTTGATTTTCTGCGAACTCGCCTTCTTTCAGGTTCAGTTCCAGCAATTCAGAAAGCTGGAACCGCACATAATCTTCATCAGCAGAGGCTTCCTGCAGTTTCTGCTTCAGTTTCTCAACTTGCCGCTTTAGCGCATTCCACTCCGAATATGCCTTCTGAAATTTCGCGTACTGTTTTCCTCCATCCGCGCAGGCATCCAGAAATCTTGCTCTGAACTCAGGTGTTTTGAGTGTCAGCACTTCGTGTTGTGAATGAATGTC
This sequence comes from Flavobacteriales bacterium, assembly GCA_016124845.1. Lineage (NCBI taxonomy): Bacteria > Pseudomonadati > Bacteroidota > Flavobacteriia > Flavobacteriales > Flavobacteriales bacterium. Next base: position 7,808 of record WGMW01000043.1, on the reverse strand, counting down.
GATCAAATTGCTGGCAAGCTCTTTCAGTTGCGAGAGATTGACAGGCGTATCATTCACAAACGCTCGCGACTTTCCTTGCGCATTGATCTCGCGTCTCAGAATGGTATGCTTTTCAAAATCGAGGTCGTTCTGTTCAAAGAATGCTTCCAACCCAAAACCACCGATCTCAAAATGCGCTTCGACCACACATTTCTCATCAGCATCATACAGCACAGATGTATCTGCCCGCTTACCGAGTACTAACGAAAGTGCTCCGATCAAGATCGATTTTCCCGCACCAGTTTCACCAGTAATGATGGTGAGACCATCTGAAAATTTCACATGCAACTCGGAAATGATGGCGTAATTACGAACGTGCAGGCGGGTCAGCATCGTTCTCAGCTTTTGATGATCGCCTCGTACTTGTTCGCGTTCGATGGATCGGCCTGCATCAGGTCGTTGGCCGCTTTGGTCTTGATGTCAGGAAACGCTTCTTTGAAGATGTTGATCAGCTCATCCATCTTGGCCGTAAAGAAAATCGTTAGTAGATACGAGTTCGGTTGGTCCAAACGCAGTTTCTTCAAGGGCTCCAGACATTCGTAGATGGCCTGACGACCACCTTGCAGGTCTGACTGCATTTTATCCAAGCCTTGTCGATGATATTTGTACATCACATTACGGAAACCTTCGTAACGTGCGTTCATCATGTTCTCGATCAGCCAATAGCGGTTCCGTGAATTCTCGAACGCCTTCCAACCTTTCTGCGATTCGTTCTGAGCGTTGTTCACGATCTGACGTGCCTTCTGAAAGTACTGCTCGCCTCCTTTCGGAGAGAAGCTGTCGTAGTCGGCACCGATGATCATGTACGCATAGAAAGCCAAGATGGACGTGAGGTTGCTGATGTGCTGGTTCGGTTGCCATTGCAATGGCTGATTCTCAACATATTCAATGGCAAATTCCTGATCGTTCACGTTGAGCAAGACCGTATTGTACGAGGTCATATAAACAGGGCGGCTCGATTGCACCTGAATGTTTCCTTTGAACTGGCTGCTCGAAACCTTTTCGGTGATCGTGATCAGAATATTGCACTCGATACGCTCATCCAACTGGTAAATGTCGGTTGTCCATTGGTTGGAGTTCATGAACTCGCGCACATCCTTCTGAAGCGTTTCAAAGATCCGTTTCTCCGTGTTCTGAATTCCAGGGCTGATGACCGAAACCGTACAGTTCAGTTCCTGTGCTTTTCCCGCAACTGCGAAGATCAGTAGAATAAAAGTGAAAAACCGTGTCATTTTATGGCGATGATGGCGTGCAGAATATCGTCTGCAACCGCTGTTTTCGACTTCAATTCAAAAGTAGATATATTATTGTGTCTGTCCAGAATTGAAACCCTGTTGGTGTCGTGCCCAAACCCTGCTCCTTTATGCTGAAGCGAGTTCAGAATCAGTAGGTCACAGTTCTTGTTTTTCAATTTCGATTTTGCGTTTTCCAACTCATTGTCTGTTTCCAGAGCAAAGCCAACAAGAATCTGATCCTTACGCTTCGTAGCTCCCAGCGTGGCCAGAATATCTGGTGTCGGCTCCAGTTCAATGGTCAGGGAAACGTCTTTCTTCTTCATTTTATTCTCCGCAACATGCTTGGGGCGATAGTCTGCCACCGCAGCAGCGCAGATAAGAATGTCTTGGTCTGTCATGCGTTTCATCACTTTATCAAACATTTCTTGTGCAGAAATGATGTCGACACGATGGATGTTTTTGGAACATTTAACATGCGAAGGCCCACAGATCAAGGTCACTTCTGCCCCATTTTCAGCAGCAACTTCAGCAATGGCAATTCCCATTTTTCCAGACGAATGATTGCCGATAAACCGAACAGGATCGATGGCCTCATAGGTTGGGCCTGCGGTGATAAGCACCTTTTTTCCGCGCAGTTCAGGCATGCAGCAATTCCTTCACAAATTGAAAGATCTGTTCAGGTTCGGCCATTCTGCCTTTGCCTTCGAGGCCACTGGCCAATTCTCCTTCGGTCGGCTCAATGATGCGGTTACCGAAATCGGCAATGGTTGCCATGTTCTTTTTTACTGCTGGATGCTGAAGCATATCAAGGTCCATGGCCGGGGCAACCACAACAGGGCATCTTGCAGAAAGATATGTGGCCAGTAGAAGATTATCGCAGATGCCGTTGGCCATTTTCCCGATGGTGTTGGCCGTAGCGGGAGCAATTACAAATACATCGGCCCAAAGTCCAAGTTCCACATGGTTGTTCCAATTGCCTTCGGCATTGGAAAGCGAACTCAGAACAGGATTCTTAGAAACGGTGGAAAGCGTCAATGGCGTTACAAAGTCAAAAGCCGCATCGGTAGCCACCACCTTCACCTCTGCACCTGCCTTCACGATCAGACGCACCAACAAAGGTGTTTTGAAAGCAGCAATGCCGCCTGTAACTCCGATCAGTATTTTCTTGCCTTGCATGTTCCAATATACATGAAAACCCGAACTCAGTCGGGTTTTTCAATGCTTATCTGGTAAGAATCAGGCTTCGGCCTGTTCTGTTTCAACTGCTTCGCCTTCCTCTCTTGCAGGGTTGCGGAAGTAAACCTTTCCTTTCAGATACTCCTCAACGGCAATGGCCACAGGCTTAGGAAGTCCTTCGTAGAACTTGGAGATCTCAATCTGTTCGCGGTTTTCAAAGATCTCCTCCAAGTTGTCGGAAGTGGTGGCGAACTCAGCCAATTTGGCGTTCAGTTCCTCTTTGATGTCCGTACCTACCTGATTTGCACGCTTTGCAAGGATGGCGATGGTCTCATACACGTTATCAGTTCCTTCTTCGAACTGACGCATGTCACGGGTAATGGTATCGCGCTCTGCCTTGGTGTTCTTGTATTCCATTTTACAGGGTTTTTAACTTTTCAAGTTCTTGTTTACAATCTTCTTTGATGCTCTTGGCAGAACTCACATCTTTCGATCGTGGGAACCGCTCAATGAATTCATTGCATTCGGTCAATGTCTGTTCAAATCGCTCCAGTTTCTTCTCCTCCACACTATTGTCAGCCAGCAGATAACTCGAACGCAGTATCATAAAACTGATCTCCTCTCGGTACTTCGTATCTGGATAGTCCGTGAGCGTATTTCGGAGCGCAAAGATAGCAGCTTTATATTCACCCACGCGATAATAGAGTTTGGCTCCGTTGAAGCTCTTCGTCTCCAGTTTAAAGCGCAGTCGGTCCATCAGGTCGTTGCACTCATCCACTTTCGGGCTTTCAGGGTATTTGTTGATGAACAACTGAAGTTCATCAATGGCCTTGTGCGTACTTGCTTGGTCGAGTGTCGGGTCGGCAGAATCCAAGAAGTAACATTTGGCGTTCATGAACTGCGCATCCTCTGCCCTGCTGCTTCGCGGAAATGTGCGAATAAAGTTGTCGAAATGATACCCCGCCAGCATGTAATCGCCCACTTGGTAATTGCAGTATGCGTAGTAATAATAAACGTCCTCGGCCTTGCTGGTTCCACGGAAAACCGTGATCAGCTCCTCGAACAATGGGAAAGCCTTCTGGTACTTGCCATTGTCATAGTACATCTTGGCCATCTCGAACTTCTGTTCGAAATCGTTGCTTTTCAGAATTTTCTGATACTTACTGCATCCAGAAAACAGGAAAACGGAAGTAATGACAAGAAGGGCTGGAAAGGCCTTTTTCAACATGGCCGCAAAGATAGTTTTTTCGATTACGCGATGATGAACGCCAAAGCTTTCAAAATATTGGGTGCGTTCCATTCGAAAAGTTTGTCGGGTCATTTGGAAAATCCGCCTCAGAGGCGGTACTATTGTACAACGTAAACTCACTTGTTTTCTTGAAGCGCACCATTCTTGCATATTCAATGATCCTTGTTCTGGTTGCCCCGTTTGTGGGCATGCAAGGATGGCTGCATGTTCGCAAGGCGGTGGTTCGCAGCCAAGTGAAACACCGATTGGTCGAAGGGATTTGGAAAGATGATCTTGTGTCACTCAAATTTTCCAAGGCTGAGGTAGAGAGGAAACTCAGGTGGAAGGATGAAAAGGAGTTTGAGTTCGATGGCGAAATGTATGACGTGGTTTCGGTCGTTTCTGTCGGTGACAGCATTGTCTATCGCTGTTGGTGGGACAATGAGGAAACTCATCTCAGCAAGCAGCTGAATCAACTCACAGTGTTGGCACTTGGCACGGACAAAAGCCGTCAAGAGCGAGAAAGCCACTTCACACATTTTACACAGATGTTGTTCTTTTCAGAGCCATCTTCTTGGCGAATGACTGAAACTCCAGTTGCAACCTTTACAATGCGGAACGCGAAAGGTCATTCAGCTTGGAACATCTCCCCTCCTTCGCCCCCACCCGAAGCCTGATCGGTCAAGCCGCGTTCTTTTTCTGAGAACACCTCAATTTGTTCCAATAAACCGATCACATGTTCAGAATTCTGATACTGTGGTTCCTGTTGGGCATGTTGGCGAATGCGCAGGCACAGACCATCACCGTTCAGGACAGTCTTTCGGGCCAACCTTTGGGTTACGCTACCATTTCGAGCGAAGAACCAAAGAGGCTGGCCGTAACAGATGTGAACGGAAATGCAGATGTGTCGGCTTTCAGAGGCGTAGCAGAGATCATTATTCGCATGGTGGGTTACAGGCCACTCGAACTGAGTTACACCGAACTGACGGAACATCCGAAGGTTCAACTCTCAGCCTCGGCCAACCCGCTGGATGAAGTTCTGGTCTCGGCATATGCCGATGAAGATGCGTTGGAAACCAGCATTCCGATAGAGCCACTCAACATACGCCAGATTGCACGACAAGGCTCGTTCAATCTCACCGATGCGCTGGCGCGCGTGCCTGGCATTTCGCAGTTCAGCACGGGTTTGGGTGTTTCCAAACCTGTGGTACGCGGACTGTATGGCAATCGCCTACTTGTGCTGTTCTCAGGCCTGCGGTTCGACAACCAGCAATGGCAGGATGAGCACGGTCTCGGTCTTTCCGATTTGGGCATTTCAAAGGTGGAAGTGATCAAAGGTCCGTTGAGCATTCTCTATGGAACGGATGCCGTGGGTGGTGTCATCAACATCATCGAAGAGCAGCCTCCCAAGGTGGGAATGTGGGAAACGGACCTTGGCGTAGAGTTCCATTCCAATACGTTGGGAGGAACGTTTCAGGTCGGAACGAAAGCCAATTTCGGCAACAAGTGGTTCCGCTTTCGTGTGGGCGTGGACAATCACGCGGATTATTCGGATGGAAACGGAACGCGTGTACTGAACAGCCGCTACGATGGCTATTACCTGAAGGCGTCTTTCGGGTTTGAGCGGAAGAACTGGAAATCGGTGAACCATTACCATTTCTCGTACAACAACTTCGGTTTCATCTTCAACGACATCCTTCATTTCATGGAGAAAGATGCGCGATGGAGCCGCAAGATGTCGGGGCCGCACCACATCGTCATGCTGAATGTATTCTCATCCGCCAACGACATCCGACTGAAGAATTCATTGCTTCGCTTGAACACGGGTTTTCAATCGAACTTCCGTTCGGAGGATGAAGGCGGGGGCGAACTGAGTTTGGAAATGCATCTGCTCACCGTGCAGAATTCGGTGAAGTGGCTGAAGCAGCTCAGCAACCGAACGCAACTGGTGGTGGCCAATCTTTCCAGCATGGAGAACAACACCAATTACGGCAGGCGCAAGATCGTGCCTGACGCGTGGATGGTGGAAAGCGTTGTGTCGGTTTACTTAAAGCATCGCTTTAACCGTTTCATGGTGGAATACGGTGCAGGAGGCGGCATCCGCTACATCAAAACGTTGCTGACTCCAACGGTCAATTCGGCTGAGAAAGACATTCATCCGTTTGCGCAGACGCGCGAGTTTGGAAATGGTCTGGTCGGCATCAGCTACTCGCCCAACAGCCATTGGAACTTGAAGCTGAACGCTGCCAGCGGTGTGCGGGCACCCAATTTGGCGGAGCTTTCCTCCAACGGCCTGCACGAAGGTGTTTACACGTACGAGATCGGTGACCCGAACATGAAGAACGAGCAGAACATCAATGGCGATGCGCAGGTTGCGTTCACCTCCAAGTGGGTTCAGGCAAGTGTTTCGGGTTTCTACAACCATTTCTTCGGGTACATCTTCTTGGATCCGACCGATGAGGAATGGTTCGGATTTCCCGTGTATCGGTTCCGCCAGCACGATGCGGATCTCTACGGTGGTGAGGCTTCCATTTCCATTACACCACCGCAGACAAAAGGACTGCGCATTTCGGCCAGTTATTCGGGGCTTGTTGGGAAGTTGAACAATGGGGAGTTCCTTCCTTGGATGCCAGCGCAGAAGGTGCGGCCCGAAGTGGCTTACAGTCGCCAATACAATGCGAGGTGGTCGTTCCGAGGCTTTGTGAATACCGACCTCGTGCTGCGGCAATACCTGACCTACTCCACCGAAAAGTCCACACCAAGCTACCAATTGCTCAATGCGGGCTTCGGAGCCGAATATATCGGTGAGAAGGTCAACTATGAGTTGAATCTGGTGGGAAACAACCTGACGAATCAGGCCTACTACGACCACCTGTCACGGCTCAAACTTTACGGCACGCTCAACATCGGTTGGGACGTGTCTATCAATCTTAAAATCAAATTCAAAAACCATTTAACAACAATCAAAAAATGAAAGCGATCAATTCAATTTTCAAAACCATGTTTGCAGTAATGCTTATGGCTTCTGTGCTTGTCTCTTGCGATAAAGAGGATGAGGGCGATGAACTGCACATCTCGTTCAAATCCACCGCAGGTTACACATACCAGGATGGCACCATGGCTGCAAACGACACAATAACCATTGGCGTTGAAGCGGAAACCGAGAAGGCCAAGGATCCGATCATCCGTTTCAATGTTTCCGAATCGGTGAACGGTGGATCGACCACAACGGTTTATACGGAAGACCTTGAAGCTACCAGCTATGACCATGATTACACATTTACCAACACCGATACCGTTTCGGGCAATACGCATGCTTTCACATTCACCATCACCAACCGCGATGGACTGAACAAGCAGGCAAACCTGACCTTGACGGTGGAGTAATAGGTCCATATCATCATGTTGGAAAACAAAACCCCGTCCGGAACTCGGGCGGGGTTTTCTTTTGACCACAGGACAATGATCCATCATGGCGTTACGGCAAGTGCAACATTGATGGTCGCCTGCATCTCAGACGATACCGTTACCGGTACCTCCTGCATCAGATAACCCGTGGCCGAAACCTTTACCGTATAGGTGCCATAGGGTATGTTGGGCAGGGTGAATTTCCCCATGGCATCGGTAGTGGCAGACACCCCCAAGGCGGTCACCTCTACCATGGCCCCCGAAATACCGAATGCGGTCGCCATATCGGCAACCGTACCTGTAATGGAACCCGTGCCCGGTGGTTGTGGGCCACCGCCATGGCCCGAACCATTTCCACCTGTGGAACTCTGATTCACCTCAAAGCCCCACTGCCCCAACTGCTGCTCGTTGCCTTTGTACATGCCCAATAGAATGTCGCGCACGCGGGCAATGATGTTGAGAACCGTGCCCTCCGAGTTCACATTCTGGTCCTTCCGTTTACCCAACAGCCCATCACGGCTCTCTGTGGCCAGTTCGGCATCTTTGCGCAGCTGCTTGGCCAGTTCATTCTGAGTGTCCGCATCGGTAACGCGCGTTCCAAAAGCCGCCATGTCCAGGCCACTGAGCGGACTTGCCGCCCCATCGGCCGTGTGTTTGGTAATGATGTGGCCGGCCAGTTCGAGCATCTGGTCGGGATTTGTGGGTACTACTACCCTGACATT
>WGMW01000042.1 GCA_016124845.1 Flavobacteriales bacterium | reverse complement strand
TTTGCTTTGACCTGTTCATACTCCTTTATCAGAAAACGGAACTTCTCCAGGTAGTTCCGTTGAAGGGTCATGTCATTGGTGTTTATTCGCATAACAGAAACCTAAAGTTTTGTTACCGAATTAGTTGACTTTTACAATTGCTACGGATGGTTACGTTTCTGTGGATCGCGAAGCCATTGATTTTATCCGCAACAACTTGGGCGAGGCCAATTTCTTCTCGTTCGGAATAGGCAGCAGCGTCAACCGCTTTTTGATCGAAGGCATGGCGCAGGCAGGAAAAGGCGAACCGTTTGTACTCACGAGCCAACAGGAGGCCAAAAAAGGTGCGAAAAAGTTCCGAACGTACATTGAATCGCCTGTACTCACAGACATCAAGATCGAACTGGACGGCTTTGAGGCGTACGATGTAGAGCCGATGAACGTGCCTGATGTGTTTGCTGAGCGTCCTGTCATCGTGTTCGGCAAATACAAAGGATCGCCTTATGGCAAATTGAAGATCACAGGAACAGGCGGTCAGGGAAAGTACGTGAAGGAAATGCCGCTTGAACCCGCTTTCGCATCTGCTGACAATGAGGCGTTGAAATATCTCTGGGCACGGAAACGTATTCAGTTGTTGGATGATTTTGCCCAGTTCGGCAGAACAGAAGAGGCTAAAAAGGAAGTAACCGCACTGGGATTGAAGTACAATCTGCTGACGCAGTACACGTCATTTATTGCCATCGATTCTGAGATCCGCAACAAGGGCGGAAAGCAATCTACGGTTGTGCAGCCATTGCCGTTGCCAGAAGGTGTTTCGGATAGGGCTGTCGGTTATGCGGTTGGCGCAAATAGCATGTACAAGTCGATGAACGTTGCTGCGGCAGAGGATGTAAGCATGGCCATGGAGGCGAAGCGAGAAGAAGCTGAACTGTCTGCAATTGAAGCGTCAGCCAGGAAGCAAAGCGAGCAACAAGCTCAAATCCTCGCGCGTCAAAAAGCAGATTCAAGCATCATTTTCAGCAAGCCTGAAAAACTGGCCGAGTTTGTTGGCGGTAGCACAGCCATGGATCAGTTCATTCGCAAACATCTTGGCCTGACCGATGAGGAGATCGCCAAATGGAAGCAACTTTCCATTACGGTTGAGCTGGTGGTGAAACAGGATGGTTCCATCACGGATGTTCAGATCCATGGTTGCAACGACCGGCAACTGAAACAACGGATCCTGAAGGTGTTTGAGAAAATGCCAAGATGGAAACCTGCGGAAATATCGGGTTTGAAAGTGAACTCGAAGGTCACAATTCCGATTAAGATCGGATGAGATGGGAGCAAGGCCCGACCATTTGGTCGGGCCTTCGTTTTTAAAGCATATTGATCTCCTTCTCGCTCACCGCATGAACGAAGAGGATGTTTCCCAACCCATCGTAACCTTCAAATGTCTCGGCACCTTTACGCTTCATGGTCTCACCACGGAAACCAATAAGGATGAGGTCAGCCTCCTTCGAACGTTCGCACACAATATCGCGGAAGTTGTGGTTCTCTTCCTGCACAATAATGTTGATGTTCTTGGATGAGATGGGCAAGCGGCCGCTGGTGGTCAGATCCATCAGGTATTGCTTCTGTTCCTCCATGCGTTCTTCGCGTACAATGGCGTTGATGCTGATCTCGCATTCGGCCCATTCTGGGTGGCCGAGAATGATGTAGCCCAAGAGGATCATCAGGTTCGCATTCTCGAAATCGGTTGGCGTGATCCAAATGTGCATTTGGCTGTGATAGCCGAAGCCTTTTTCGGTGCTGCCGAGGATCACCGTGTCGAAATTCACCGAACGGATGAGGGAGTAGTTCTCTACGATCTGGTCAAGGTCCTGCGGATGGCTGCGCGCAAATTCGAACATCAGCATGTTATTGTCTTTGCCCGAAATGCCCGGAAGTTGAATGACCTGCGCAATGGCCGAAGTGGAGGATGGGCTGATGAGCGTATCGAGGTAAACATTGCTGCTCGAATGCTCTGCCATCTTTATCAGACGTTGCAACGCCACTTTAGCCTCTTTATGGGTCTTTTTGGAGAGATAACCTTCAATTAGGTGGATGAATGTTCCGAATCCGTATTTGTGCGAGATCCATCGAAGCATGTCGAAGGCGGCAAAGCGTTCGAATGAATGGCTGGTGATGCACACCACGCTTGGGCGCCAATGGTCGCTGTCATCGCCTGTGTCCGATTTCTGAAGGAATACCTGTAAACGTCTGCTCAACTGAAAGATCACACCTTGGAAGACCTTGGCCATCTGCGTTTTCTGCGGACTTAGGAACGTTACTCCGAAATAGATCAAGAGCATGATGCTGAGCGAAGCAATCGCATAAGGCGTGTTGATCTTGAACATGAGCCAAACGCTCAGCACTGCGCCAAGCAAAGAAAGGTACCAACGCGAGCGGAACGTAGGTCGGTAAGATGGATCTGCCGCGAAGTGTTCCAAGAAAGAAATGAGGCAGATGGCACCGTAGGTGACCATGAAGAACATGGTGATGATCTCGGCCACAAAATCCACCGAACCGACTGCTACGAATAACAAGGCAAGTCCCGTGGTGATGAGAGAACCGTTGATCGGTTCGTTGCCTTTCTCGGTTCCTTTGGCCAGCCAGCTGTTCACCGCATCCGAAGGAAAAATGCGGTCGTTGCCAATGGCTTGTAACGTACGTGGTGCGATAATGGCCGAACCCAACGCAGACGAAAGCGTACTTGCTGCCAACCCTATTGGGATGATCGGCCCCCAAAGCGCGATCTTCTCCATGATCATCATATCACTTCCCAGATCTTCTGGCGAAGCCGAAATGAAGAGTTTGTAGGCCACGCCCATGTAGATGACGCCTCCAACGATAGTGGCCACAATGGTTCCTCTCGGAATGGCCACTTTCGGGTCTTTCAGGTCGCCTGAGAGTCCGATGCCTGCTGCAATGCCCGTGAACGCTGGGAAACAGATGGCGAACACTTGAAAGAAATCATCCGAATTGGAAATGGTGTCTGTGAGCGAACTGGAACTCGCCACATATCCCGTAGAACCCATGAAGAACATGGCCAAAGAGGCCGTCAGCAGGATAATGACCAGATACAGCAGTTTGATGCCAATATCTGCGCCTTTGTAAAGCATCAGTCCACAAAGGATAACGGCTGTAGGAATACTGACCGCCTGTGTGTAAAGGATGCGGTAACCGAGCATTTCCGCCCATTGGTTAATGTACGGCATGAATGCTTCGGTGAAAGCCACCACGTAGAAGGCAATGCTGATGGCCTGACTCAGATACAGTGCAATACCGATGGCCGCACCGATGTTCAACCCGAACGAGCGTGAGATGATATGGTACAGGCCGCCACCTTCCACCTTTTGGTTGGTGGCAATTTCGGACACCGCCAACGCTGTTGGCACCGTTACCAAGTGTGCAATAAGCACCAAAGCAAATGTTCCCAGCAGACTGACGTTGGCAACCGAATACCCGAAACGTAGGAAAAGGATGGCGCCCAAAATGGTGGCAATGGAAGTGAGGAACACGGGCATGGTTCCCAACTGCAGCGAATTGTTCTCGAGCTTGCTTGCCATTCTGAGGTGCCAAGGTAAGAAAACCTTAATCCTGCAAAGCCTCACGAATAATAGCTTTGCGTGATGCGTTATCTCATACTGTCTATTCTACTCTTCAGCCTCAGCGGCTGTGCCTATTACTTCGGAAACAGTTGGCAGAACAGTTACAGGAAAATCCCACCAACGGAGTTTCCGACTTATAGCGAGCATTCGCAGCGCATCTCAGATGAAGCATTGAAGAATCATCCGTTGGTACTGCACTTTGCGGAGCAGGATCTTATCGATCCTTCGCAGAAAGCCAAGACAAGCTCTCCGAGAACATTGCTGGCCAAACTTGTTGCAGGTCGGGACATCAAAGAAGTGAATGAGTTTCTGTTGAATTCCGTTCCGTGGGGAAACAGCGGAACCAGCGGCTTTCTCAATCCGAACGGGGACTACGATTTCACAACCATCCTACTTTCGGCCATTCTGTTCCGATTTGAGAAAGATACCGCTACACTTTGGCCTAAAACGGCCGATTACATTGCCGATAATCTATTGATTGAAGAAGGAGGGAGGCCGCATACCAAAACGCCTCATACCATGCACATCATGAAGGATACGGAGAACCACATCCTCATGACCAATATCTCGCAATACCTCAAAAACCAATGGTTGCACGAACACGGAAATGATGCCCCAGAATTCGATAACAGGCAGAATGGCATGGAGCAGTTTCTGCTCGATAACTTGGAGGAATTACAACTGACAGGGCCGTATGAGTTCAACGCCAAGCCGTACGAGGGTTACACCATCAGTGCGTTGCTGGTGTTGTATTCGTATGCCCATTCGCAAGAGCTGAAAGCCAAGGCTGCGGAAACGCTTGATGAATGGGTTTGGGAATATCTACAGACCAGTTCCGATTTCCGAAAGAGTTCCCCGTTCAGAAGAAGGATGGAACGGGCCGAAAAGACATCCTTGGTGGATAATGCCAGCAGCAGCATGATCAAGACCTGGTTCTTGGAAAAAGAGAAAGGAGCATTCGATGTGGATGCGATTCCAGAGAACCTGCATCAGGCATTCTCGGCATTGGTGTTCGATTACAGACCGCCATCCGAAATTTGGAAAAAGGATGATTCGGAGCGGCTATTGCTCATCGGTCACGGAAAGGGAAGCAGCCCAGAGATACACAGCCGAGGTAACGGTTTTCTGCTTTCTGCGGGAGGATTCCAACGCGGAGAAGCATCGCAGATCGTAGCGCGGCCCATTGTGTTGATGTTGGATGACGGTGCCACGGATATTGACAGTTGCTTTTACATCAAAGGCAAGGGTAAATGGCAGCATTGGAACAACACGGGTGTGTATCATCGGTTTGCCGTTGGGAGAAGTACCGTACATGTTCCGCCACAGTACCAAGCGGTTGATTCTATTGGTGATTGGAAACTGTTCCGCCCAAGCGAAAAACTCACCGTGGTCACCTATTCAGAAGAAGACTTCGGACTTATTTACCTACCGACAGAAAGCGTGGATCTGCGGCAGCTGGAAGCGCAAACCCCACAGCTTTCAGAAGGTGTTTTCAAAAGTTCTCGCACGGAAATTCTTTTCGATACGAAAGCGCCCAAAGGAAAATGGGTGATCACCGAAGTGAATGGAAAATCCGTTGACAGAAAAGCGGATGGGTGGAAGCGGGTTTCACCAGATCCAAACGTGTAATTCATATCATGAAAAGAAGCAGACTCCGATTTTTGTGACTGAAAGACGGTTCTCGACAAAACTTAATACCTTCCCTATCTTCACGCCCCAAACCATCAAGTAATGACGGGAGATATTGAAGTAATGAGCCCTGCGGGGTCGTTCGATTCGCTGATGGCGGCCATACAGGGCGGTGCCGATTCGGTGTATTTCGGAATTGAACAATTGAACATGCGAGCCCGTGCGGCCAACAATTTCGTGTTCGAGGATCTGGAGAAGATCGTGGAGATCTGCGAACCGAAGGGTGTGAAGACCTATCTGACGTTGAACACGATTATTTATGACCACGACCTGTCGCTGATGAAGCGGATAGTGGATGGCGTGAAGAAAGCTGGCGTAACGGCCATCATTGCTTCCGATCAGGCCGTGATCAACTATTCGTTCAAGCAAGGAGTGGAGGTGCACATCAGTACCCAGACCAATGTGACGAACCTCGAAACGGTTGAGTTCTTCTCGAACTTTGCAGATGTAATGGTCACTTCGCGTGAGCTGAGCCTGAAGCAGGTGAAGGACATCGTGAAAGGCATTGAGCGCAATCAGGTGACCGGGCCGAGCGGGGAGTTGGTGCGTATTGAGATCTTCGCACATGGCGCGCTTTGCATGGCCGTTTCGGGTAAGTGCTATTTGAGTCTGCATACCAATAACTCATCAGCCAACCGTGGGGCGTGCGTGCAGAACTGCCGCAGAACCTACACCGTGACCGATGAGGAAGGAAACCAGTTGGAGATCGATAATGAATACATCATGTCACCAAAAGATCTTTGTACAATCGGATTCTTGGATCAGGTGATCGATGCAGGAGTAAAGGTGCTGAAGATCGAAGGTCGCGGACGTGCTCCCGAGTACGTGAAGGAAGTGACCAAGTGCTACAAGGAAGCGGTTGAGTCCATTCAGGATGGAACCTACACCAAAGAGAAGATTGAAGGCTGGAACGAGCGTTTGGCCACCGTTTACAACCGTGGTTTCTGGGATGGCTATTACCTCGGTCGTGAGTTGGGCGAGTGGAGCCCAGGCCATGGGTCGCAGGCCACCACCAAGAAGAAATACATCGGTAAGGGCGTTAAGTACTTCCCAAAGATCAATGTGGCGGAATTCAAGATGGAATCACACTCACTGAAGGTGGGAGACAAGATCATCGTCACTGGTCCAACAACAGGTGTGGTGGAGAAGATCATCGAAGAACTGCGCGTGGACGACAAGAGCGTGGATGTGGTGGAAAAGGGCGTAAGTTTCTCCATTGCCATTGATGAGATTATTCGCCCATCCGATAAACTCTACCGCGTAGAAACCCCCTAAGTCCCCCAAAGGGGGATTCATTGCAGACGGTTAGGTCAAAGCGTAATTGCGGCTTGCCCTGAGCGAAGTCGAAGAGAACGAAACAATCTGAATGGAAGGAACACGGATAGGATGATTAGAATTACCCAACAGCGAGACAAATGCATCGGTTGCAACTACTGCGTGGAGGCGGCCTTGCATCGCTGGCGCATGAGCAAGAAGGACGGTAAGTGTACGCTTATCGGTTCCAAGGAAAAGCGCGGTTTCCATTCGGTAATTGTGGGCGATGACGAGTATGACGAGAACGTGCATGCCGCCAATCTCTGCCCCGTGAAGATCATAAAGGTGGAGCAGTTGTAGCAACGAGTTAAGGGTCTCGAGTTTCCAGCATTTGCTAATTCCTCCATTTTCTCATTGAACAGGGATTGGTATGTTTGTTGTAAATCTGGCTCGAACATTAAAATCAAATACCCAATGAAACCACACATCAGTACATTTTTGATGGCAGCAGCCATTATGGTAACATCAGGCCAAGCCATTGCCCAAAAAGACAAAAAAGACGACCCGAAACACACCAATTACTTCCAAGATGTGGAAGAGGCCATTGAGACCAAAGAGTTCGTGGTGGAACTCAGCAATGGGGTCTCCCGCATGGATTTCCTGAAGTTCAAGGCCAAGTTCACCAACAACACCAACGACTTTCTAATGGTGGATCCTTCCAAACTTCTTATTACTGTTGATGGAAAAGAGATGCATCCGAATGAGAAGAGCTTTATTCTTGACCCGAACGATAACAAGAGCAAGACCATTGACCTGAAAGATGGCGCCAATTTTCATGTGGATGAATTTGAAGTGGCGCTGGATGGCTTCTCAGTAATTCCGATTAGCGATGGTAAAGAAGTTCAGATGCCCGATTTTCAACTTCCGGCATCAACCAATTCTGTTGAATCCGGGAATTTCGAGGTGAACCTGAAGAACCTGAAGCAAGAGACCAAGGAGACCTGGGCAAAATTTGAGATCACGTACAAGGGTAATGACTACGGAATTGTGGATCCAAGCCGCATTTCGGTAGTTACAGAAGGTGGCGACAAGTTTGCCAATGACGACCGTAAATCGAAAAACATCCTGTTGGAAAAGGGCGACAGCAAAACTGTAAATGCCGTTTTTCATATTCCAGCCAAGGTTGTGGACATGCAGTTTGCGAAGCTGATGGTACAATGGAATGACGCGATGGTAGAGACCAAGGCCAAGCCGTTGGATGTGGATGAAAACGCCACATTCATGCTGGATGAAGCACTCACTGCAGAAAAGAACAAGTAATTCTACTTACATATTGATGAAGATCCCGCCCAAAACTTTGGACGGGATCTTTAGTTTTACCCAAAACCTTATCATGAAACAACTGCTTTCCGGTCTCTTCTTCTTCATTCCTTTTCATGTGCTTTTGGCGCAACCGCATGAGATTCATTATGAAAAAGTAGATGAGATAGAAACCGATGAAGTGCGGATTTTGATCTATGATCAGCATTCACAGAAAACATTCACTCAGTTTACTGCACGTATCTACAACAAGACCAATGATTTCATCCTTATTCATCGCGAGGATGTGAAATTCATCTTCAACTGGGGTGAAAAGCACATGATGGAATCGGTCATGTTCATTGAGCCGAAGGGAGACATTACTCGCATTTTCAAAGTGAACGGAGGCGAAGATTACTGGCAGGACAAGTTGCGTATAGAGTTTGGAGAATTTTTCCGAGTGAACAAGCAGGGAACAAGTACCGATGCCAATAATTTTCCGATTCCCCCACAGACGAAAAGCCTGATGGACGGACCGTTTTCCATTACCGCATTAAAGTGGAATCCGAGTTCGAAGGAGGCATTTGCAGAATATAAGATCCGTTACCGTGGCGAGGGTTTGGGCATTATTTCACCCAATGAGATAAGGATCAAACTTTCCAGCGGAACCACGGTAGATAATCAGGAAACGGTGAACGAGCCTCTCTACGTCACCCCCAATAAGATGGGGATCGTCCGTGTTCTACATAAGTTCGGAAAAGGAGAGGCAAATGCCAAGGATGGCTTTGAGGTCGTTTTTTCTGAAGCGCTACGTGAGTCAACAACGGAATCGTTCAAGGTTCCGGGTGTTGATTTCATTAAAAGGTAATTTAACCCTCAACTGCTGCCTTGGCAGCACGCTTTTCTTCTCGTTTTCTGCGGATCTTGTTCCTGTCGTACACGTTAAACACGCGTGAGATGTTGAAGCCGATATGAAGGTCGCCTTTGGTGATGTCTCCGTTCGTTTCGGTGAATATCATCTTTTCAATGATGCCGCGTGAGTTGGTTACGTGTATCTGAAACACGTGCCCCCCCGTTTCAATGTTCACACCCAAGGCAAACGAATCGCGCACCTTCTGTCCACCAATGGTAGAGCTTATCTGTCCTGGAATGATCCAGTTGTATTCGGCATTGATGGAAACGCTGCGCGAAACCTTTACACGACCACCCGCACCAATGGCGAACACATCGTTCTTGTCGGCCTTGGTGGCAACCATGTTCCGGTGAACCATCGTTGGCGTCAACTGAAAGGAAAGTCTCTCTGAGAACTTCCTTGCGATCATCACCTGAAACGTGTAGTACAACCTTGAGGTGAAGTAGTTCTTACGGTTCTGGTCGGGCCATTGCTGGCTTTTGATGGCCATGCTGGCAAACAGCGTCATAGTAATTGGCATTTTTCGCTTGCCCGTACTCTGCTTCAGTACGCGGTATTTCAGAAATCCATCATAGGTCTTTTCGTAGGAACTGCGGCCAAAGCCGATATTCAGGTTGTCGGTAATACCATATTCCAATCCTAATCGAATGGTGGCGTTGTCCAGCCCGAAGAATTCCTTGGCGCTTCCGTTAACTCTGCCGAAACGGTGACCGATCATGAAGTTCAGCACACCTTCCTTATTGGTCTCTACGCTCTGACCGATCACAAGCCGCGTGGTCTTGAATGTAGCCTCGGTATAGTTGGTGGTTTCTTCCTTGGGTGGTTCCACGTCATTCAACACATCCATCAGGTCTTCATCCTGAGCGATGGCGGGCAATGAAAGAACTAAGAAGAGAAGGGGTAGAAGTTTACTTTTTGTAAGGTTCATAGGTGGCGTCAACGGTGATCTTAACTTCTTCTGCAATGTTGTCTTTTACTACTCCGGGAATTTCGATGTCATAGTCGGCCAATTTCAACATGAACTCGGCTTTCCCCATCAATTTTCCGCCCTTAACGGTAAAGATGCCATTGGTCTTGATCTCTTTATCCACACCATGCAGGTTCATCGTTCCGGATACACTTGCAGGATATTCACCGTCCTTGCTCATGTCAATGGGCTTTTCAGGTTTGAATGTTCCTTTGAACTGCGCCTTCGGAAACTTGTCCGATTCGGCATATTTCTCGTTGAAATGCTCTTCCATCAACGCCTTATCGAACTCGAACGATTTCATCAGTACGCTGAACACCATTTCATTTTTTTCAATATCCACCACGGTTGTTACCTGATGATTGGTGGCCTCGATCTTTTCCATCGGAGTGTCTGAAAAGAAGCTTATGTTGCCCGAACGTGTGAAATATTTCTGTGCAAAGCTGCCTGTGGCGGCACACATGGCAACCGCCAATATGAATATTGTCTTTATCATTCTTGAGATTGTTTAGTTGTTCGGAGCTCCATTCAAGATCCATGCCTGCATTTGGCTAATTTGACAACTGGTGAGTCCACCGCCTGGAGGCATGTCCTGCGCAACTACCACACGCTGCATCATAGAACCATTGTCGACCTTGGCCTTCACTTCAGAATAGTTCTCGAAAATGCCGTTGCCTGTGCCTCCTGCCATATGGCAGCCACCGCTTACGCAGTTACCCTGGATCATTGGCATAATATCGTTTGCGAAGGTTACCGCAGAGGTATCGCAGGTGTTGTTCTGATTGTAGTATTCGTAAACTTGCTCTTCATTGTCGTAGTAGCATGACGAGAGCAACACCATGCTTATCAGGAAAACGCCATAAAGGCCCTTGTGGTTTTTCTTCATCAGTTGTTCTGAGCTCCTTCGTTTATCCAATTTCTGATCGTACCGATCTTACAGTCATCCAACTTGTTTCCGCCAAGTGGCATGGCGTTGTATCCGTTCTGATGGGTAATGTCACCGATAAGAAATCCATTATTTACATAGGTCATTAGATTCGAGTATGGTTCTAAGGCCACGCCTCCACCAGAATTTGGTGCTGAGGTTGATGAATGACAACCGAAACAGTACAATTCCAAGATAGGAACGACACTTCCCGAATACGAAACGCTTGTGCTATCGCAGGTCGTCTCGGTACAACTGTTGTTTGCGGCTCCCTGCAGAATCCAGTTATATATGGCATCCTTCTGATCCTGCGTGAGCACTACGCCCGAACCGATAGGAGGCATGTGGTTTTCTCCTCCAGCATTCAATGAGTGATAAGCACTACTTGTCTGCGGATCACCGGCATGTATATGTCCAGTACTCATAATGTGCAGGTAATCGGTCAGTATTACACCTTCTCTTGCCGAAATGGCATCATGACAGGTGCTCATAGCGCATGATGATGTGAAAATGGGTAGTACGTCATTCACAAAATAGACCGTGTCCGGATCGCACCCTAGGCTTGTCGTAACGGTATCATCGGGGCTGGGATTGAAACTGGTGGGTACCCATGGATCATGCTTACACGAACTTGTAAAAACAAATAATGCGAGCAGAAGAACGATAGAGGCTGTGGATTTTTTCATTCTAATTCAGAGTTGGTGCAAAATAAACGAAATGGAATTCTTATTTGAATACGGATACGGCTTTTAAGGAAATCTTATGGTTGAAGCAAGTTGCACGAAAGGTTCAAGGAGTTTTCTTCAACGTGGCATCGGTTATGACCACGTCCATCAATTTACCTGTACATCTTCCTTTTACGCACACTTCTTTTCCCTCTTGGAGGTCTTCGCTTGAGAATGTCGTTTTAAAGGTGGAATGAATACCACCGATCATGGCATTGGAAGCTTCAAGTACCGCAAAAGGCTGACCGGCATCATTCGTTCCGGTCTCGATAACGGTTCCGGTTACTTCAATGGTAGCATCAAGATATTTGGCGTTTGCAGCATTCTCATCTGCTTCGTACTCATCGAAGAGTTGGTCGGCCGTAACCGTGAAAGCAGGTTTCTCATTGGCCACATCGCGATGTGGTTTATTGTAAACGAAGTAAACTGCCACACCGGCAACCAATGCACCGGCAAGAATCAGAATGAGGATTTTTTTCATGGTTCAGCGTTGTCTGACAAATGTCAACATCCGAACGGAGAAAACGGAAAGGTGTTGCCTTAAGATTCAGTAAATGTTGTCCACAAAACGACAACCATCAAGTATTCTCCTGAATTACATGAATTCGCTAAGCTCATTCTTTCGGGCAGGTTCGAATGCCAAATGGCACGTACAACGGACAAAAGCTAACGAATGCCGTAAGCAGAAAAACTACGCCTAATACGAGCAACGCAATGCCCAATGCACCCGAAACTGTTCCTGCAAAATAAAGGGCTGCAAATACCACGGCTAAAACCACTCGGATCACTCTGTCGGCCATTCCCATATTCTTTTTCATAGCAATTTGATTTAAAGTTTGCCACAAGATTACCCGACCTGAACACGGTCTTGGGTGATGTCCGTCATCTTGCTGAATGACTTTCGTTCAAGCCTACATTAAGTTGACACTGATCAACTTGGTTGTGTAACTCTGGTTACGCACCGTGCAGAATCCGCTACCGTCCTTTGTGGCAACAATTAGAAAATCATGGGACTATTATCAACACTTTTTGGAGCAAACAAGACGAACGAGAAGGTATCGGAAATGCTGAAGAACGGGGCATTGATCGTGGATGTGCGTACGCCTGAGGAATATAAGGCAGGTCACATCAAAGAATCAGTGAACATTCCGTTGAATCTCATTCCGAATAAGGTGAACGAACTGAAGCGTAAAAACAAGCCAATAATCACTTGTTGCCGATCTGGCGCAAGAAGCGGAATGGCTGCGGATCTACTGCGAAAAGCAGGCGTGGAAGTAGAGAATGGTGGGCCTTGGAATAGTGTGAAGGCGATGATGTAGAAGGTTTCTTGGTTGATGGTTATGGCCCACCTTGAACTGCCCCGAAAAGCGACAGCTTTTCGGGGCTTTCTTTTTTGCCAATGGCAGATTTGGGATTCGATTATCTCCTTAGTTCTTCAAGGTACTCGTATTGGGCACGACTTAATTCCCAATCATCAATGACTTTCCAGATCAATTTGTAGCCTTCTTCGTCCAAACGAAAATTGACTTCATAAAGGTTTTCAAGGAAACTCTCAATACCTAGTTGGGATTCATTGACCTCAACAAATTCCCGCGTGTCTTTCACAAACCTTTTGATTAATTCAGGTTCTGATTGGTCAAATCCGATTACTACTCTTGGAGGTAAATTCTCTGATACCTTTTGTAAATAGTCTACCAAATCGTCCAAACTATTGCGATTTCGACCGAAAACCGTCCTAAACATTTGAGTGTCCATACTTCGAAGCTGCGGGTTTTTACCCAAATCGTTTCTCCAGCTCATCTAAACCAAGTGTGATGAGCGTTGGTTTTCCGTTTGGGGCAGAGTAGGGAAGGTCGCAGGCGAAAAGCTCATCTATCAACTGTGTCATTTCTTCCTGTTGAAGAATCTTTCCGTACGGAATGGCGGCTTTGCGCGCCATGGCCTGCGCCAGTTTTTCCTGCCGTTTGCTGGTGGTAAGGCTGCCCGATTCGTTGTATTCATCCAACAGTTCATCGATCACATCTTTCACCGTATTCTCATCGATGTATGTGGCCAATCCCTGTATAATGAACGTGTTCTTCCCGAACGGTTCAATGTCTATTCCAAGTAATTTTACTTCATCCAAAATGGAAGTGAGCGTTTTGGTGTCCGCACTGCTCAGCTCGATGTTTATCGGGAAAAGCTGTTGCTGTTTCGGGGCCTGATGCAACGCCAAACTGCGGATGATCTGTTCGTAGATGATGCGTTCGTGCGCCCGTTTCTGGTCGATGATGATGGCACCCGAACGGATGCTGGAAAGAATGTACCGACCATGGATCTGCACAGGTTTCTTCTCCACTTCCTCACCAACCGACATGCGGCTTTGCACCGTGGTCGTTTCAGGTTGCGGCTGAATCGACTGCTCGGAAAGTCCTTCGTAGAGTTTCTGCCAATCGTCATCCGATGGCGATTGCCAACCTTCTGTCCGGGTTTTGACCATGGCGGCCGAATGCGCGCCTTTGGTACTTACCGAACCAGAATGTTTAATGGGCAGTTCGGGTTGGAACATCCGAACATCCTTTGGCGGTGGTGGAAAGTTGATGCTCATCTCCTGATCGAAATCGAGCGTAGGAGCAATATTGTACTTGCCCAGCGACTGCCGCACAGCCGAACGCAAAATGGCATAGATCGACTTCTCATCCTCAAACTTGATCTCCGTTTTGGTCGGGTGGATGTTGATGTCGATAAAGGACGGATCCACCGTAAAGAAGATGAAATACGCTGGGTGCATTTTCTCTTCAAGGAGTTCATCGTAAGCCGAGGCAATGGCGTGATTCAGGTACGAACTACGAATGAAACGGTCGTTCACAAAGAAGAACTGTTCACCCCGCTTTCTGCGTGCGAATTCGGGTTTACCAATAAATCCTTCCAGTTTTGCAATGCTCGTCTCCTCCGAAATAGGAACCAATTTCTCATTGAAATTCTTGCCAAAAAGTTCCACAATTCGCTGGCGCAACTTTCCTGGTTTCAGATTGAAGATCTCATCACCGTTCTGGAAGAGGCTCATTTCCACCGAAGTATGCGCCAATGCCACACGCATGAACTCATCCATGATGTGTCGCGCTTCGATTTGGTCCGATTTTAGGAAATTTCTTCGTGCAGGAACGTTGAAGAACAGGTTCTTGATCATCAGATTCGTGCCAACGGGCGTCTGACACGCTTCCTGTTTCTGGATCTTGGAACCCGCAATGTTTATCTGAATTCCGATCGGATTGTCTTCCGTTCGGGTACGCATTTCCACCTGCGCCACAGCCGCAATGGAAGCCATCGCCTCACCTCGGAATCCTTTGGTCTTAATGGCGAAAAGCTGTTCAGCCGATTCAATCTTGGAAGTGGCATGACGCTCGAAACACATCCGTGCATCGTTCTCGGTCATGCCTTTGCCGTTGTCGATTACTTGGATGAGCGTTTTTCCCGCGTCCTCAATAACGAGTTGAATCTTAGTTGAACCTGCATCGATGGAATTCTCCAGTAGTTCTTTTACCGCAGAAGCAGGGCGCTGAATGACCTCACCAGCGGCTATCTGGTTGGCAACGGAATCAGGAAGTAAGCGGATAATGTCTCCCATTCAGCCTCCTTCAACCTATATTGAAGAACAACCAAACGAGAACTCCCAAAGCCGCCAGAATGGTCAGCAGGCGAAGACCTTGGGCCGCGCTTTGACTTTGTCGCTGCTTACGTGCGCTGGCCGACCATTTGTCGCTCAACTTGCCACGAAGTCGCTCAGCCCGATGCTCGTCAGCCACCTTGCCCGAGCGCTGCTCCTCAACCAGTTGCTCCAGTTCCTTCTTGCGCTCCTTCTGCTCATCATAGATCATCGGCTTATAGTCGAAGCTGCGATGCTTCGGTGTCTTGAACATGGATGGAATTCCGGAACTCATGCCTCAAAGTTATTGGATCTGACAGGAAAGTGTGAATAATTAACAGGTTTAACGCAATTCCAAGGCACTTTATTTGTTCACCTTCGAACTTGGGTTCTGTTTTACTGGGCGTTCCCGCGCAAGCTCCGCCAAGCTGCGCAAGCGCGGTCGGGCTTTTCGCTTTTACTCCTCAGTCGCTCACGCGCCTTGCGGGGTAACCGCTACAATCCCTAACGCGGCTGCCAAGCGTATCAGAACCCGAAAAACATATCGTATGAATCTCATCTCACATAAATTTCTTCAATTCTTCGCGTCTTTACGTCTTCGCGAGAAAACCGATCCTTCATCAGTTGCGCACTCTGCTTCTCTGCATCTCCGTGTGAAGAAAATTTTCCCGTCAGTTCTGTCCTTAGCGTCTTTGCGTCTTTGCGTGCAATCGATCTTTCCGTCAGGTTTTAACTCATTTTCCCTGCGTCTCTGTGTGCTATTCCTTTTCGCGTTCATCTCAGTAACGCAAGCCCAGCAGCGCCCCGTTTTCTACAACCACACCAAAAAGGCGTGGGTCGATTCGGTTTTCAATAGCCTTTCGCCAGATGAGCGGTTGGGCCAATTGTTCATGGTGGCGGCCTATTCCAATAAGGATTCAGCACACGTGGCCGAACTCGAAGCACTCATTCGCGAGCAGCACATTGGTGGGTTGATCTTTTTTCAGGGAGGACCTGTCAGACAGGCTGTGATGCAGAATTACTTACAGGAAGCATCAAAGGTGCCGCTGATGATTGCGATGGATGCGGAATGGGGTATTGGTATGCGCTTGGATTCCACTATTGATTACCCGCGGCAGATGGCTTTCGGGGCTATTCAGGATGATAAGTTGCTGTACGATTTCGGGGTGGAGACTGCGCGGCAGATGAAGCGCATGGGCATGCATATCAACTTCGCACCTGTGGTGGATGTGAACAGCAACGCAGAGAACCCCGTGATAGGAACCCGAAGCTTTGGCGAGAACAAGTTCCGCGTGGCGGAGAAAGGCATTGCGGTGATGAAAGGCATGCAGGACAACGGCATCATGGCCTGTGCCAAGCACTTCCCCGGGCATGGCGACACGGATTCCGATTCGCACCTCACGCTGCCTATCATCAAGCACAGTTACGAGCGCATCGATTCCCTTGAACTCTATCCGTTCAAGCAAGCCATCAAGGCTGGCATTGGCAGCATGATGGTGGCGCATCTCTACATTCCCGAACTGGACGACACCAAGAACCTTGCATCCACGCTGAGCCCGAAAATTGTAAACGGACTGCTGAAGGATTCGCTGGGTTTCGAGGGGCTCATCTTTACCGATGCGCTCAACATGAAGGGCGTGAGCAAGTATTTCGGTCCGGGGGAAGTGGAGCTGAAAGCCTTTTTGGCGGGCAATGATGTGATGGAGTTTGCCGAAGACGTTCCGAAGGCCATGGAACTCATCCGCCAAGCGGTGAACGAAGGAATTGTATCTCAAGATGACATTGACGCGCGTTGCCGCAAGGTGCTGGAGGCCAAAGCATGGTTCGGGCTCGATAAGTACAAGCCTGTTGAATTGAAAAACCTGACAGCCGACCTGAACAACAGTCAGGCCCGCGCGGTACACAACCGCTTGGCCGCTGCTGCCATCACGCTGCTCACCAACAAGAACGCGGTTCCCATCAAAAAACTGGCAGATAAGCGAATTGCCTCGCTTGTCATTGGCGATAAGGAGAACAACACGTTTCAGCAGACGCTTTCGAAGTATGCGCCCGTTGACAACTTCGCGCTAAGTGATAATGCCACGCAGCAGGAGCGTTTCGACCTTCTGAATCAGGTGAAATCGTACGGAACGGTGATACTGAGCATTCACGGGCTGAACAACAGACGCAACAAGAACTACGGCATCACGCAGGAAATGCTGGACGTGATCGGGGAATTGAGCTACAGCACCGAACTTATCATCAACATCTTCGGAAACCCATATTCGCTTGCCCGCATGACAGGTGCAGAATTCGCCAATGCGCTGCTGTTCTCATTTGACGAATCGGAAACCTCGCAGCAGATGGCAGCGGAGGCCATTTTCGGAGGCATCGGTATTTCTGGAAAGTTGCCCGTTACCGTCAGTCGCCAGTTCGGTTATGGTGCTGGAGTAAAAACGGAGAAGATACGCCTTGGGTACGGAGAACCCGCGCAGGTAGGCATGGATGAGAATGTGCTGAAGGAGGTGGACGAGATAACCCTCGATGCCATTGCCAAGAAGGCCACGCCCGGGGCGCAACTGCTCATTGCAAAGGATGGAGTGGTGGTGTATCAGAAGAATTTCGGGCATCATACCTATGCGGCCGAGCGCGAGGTGCGATGGAATGACGTGTACGACCTTGCATCCATCACCAAAATTGGCGCATCGCTGGTTTCGTTCATGAAACTGGTAGATGAGGGCAAGGTGAAGGTGGACGACAAGGTTTCGGACCATCTGTCCGAACTGAAGGGCACCAATAAGAAGGACATCACCTTCCGCGATATGCTGGCGCACTATGCGCAATTGCAGGCATGGATTCCGTTCTACACCAAAACGCTGAAGGATGGCGGCCCTGATTCGGCCTATTACAGCAGCACGCAATCGGAGGAATTCCCATGGCATGTGGCGCAGGACCTGTACATGCGCAAGGATTATCCCGATACCATGTACCGCATCATCAACGAGTCGAATTTGCTGAGCCGCAAGCAGTACAAGTACAGCGACCTCGGGTATTACTATATGAAGAAGGTGATCGAGAAGGAAACGGGCGAGCCGCTTCAGGATTACACCGCAGAGCAATTCTACACGCCTTTGGGATTGACCACCATGGGCTTTCTGCCGCGTAAGCGAATTGAATTGAACCGAATTGTACCCACCGAATACGATATGGCTTTTCGCAAGCAATTGGTGCAAGGCGATGTTCACGACCCTGGTGCAGCCATGCTGGGCGGTGTGGGCGGCCACGCAGGGCTGTTCTCCGATGCGAATGATCTGGCGGTGATGATGCAGATGTTTTTGAACGGAGGTGAATACGGTGGGCAGCGGTACATTTCTGCCGAAACCCTCAAGGAGTTCACCAAATGTCAGTTCTGTAAGAACGGCAACCGCAGAGGCATCGGGTTTGATAAACCTGAACCAGATGGCAACGGTGGCCCCACGTGCGAGTGCGTTTCCATGCTCAGCTTCGGACACACGGGCTTTACGGGCACCATGGCGTGGGCCGACCCTGACAAGAAGATCGTGTACATCTTCCTCTCCAACCGCGTTTACCCCGATGCAGAGAATACCAAACTGCTGAAAATGGATGTGAGGACTAAGATCCAGCAGGTGATTTATGATTCGGTAGTGAATTGATGAAAGTTGCTTGGTATTATGAAATGCATCTTACGTATTGGAGTACTTACCTTGGTAGGCGTTGTCCTATGCCTGTTTATATTCATTGAGTTTCTGCTTAGCGACTTAAATCCCGATTATGATGAAAAGGAGGTTCGTCAATTACAGTCTGGTGTAATGAATGCAGAGGAGTTGCCATCAGCGTTTTTGGAGGTTTACGCTCAAGTATCACCGATAGTGACCACAAAAGGTATCCTTTATGATTGGGCACTGAAGAATTACGATAACCA
Source organism: Flavobacteriales bacterium (assembly GCA_016124845.1). NCBI lineage: Bacteria > Pseudomonadati > Bacteroidota > Flavobacteriia > Flavobacteriales > Flavobacteriales bacterium. The sequence continues at coordinate 36,069 of WGMW01000042.1, read as the reverse complement.
ATGTCCTTGCTTGAACGTGGTGGGAATCAATCATCATCTCTACTATAAGAACTATTGGTTGTTCGGAAACAGGTACATAATGAGTTTGAAACTGGAAAGAATGGTCAGTCAGGAGGAGTGTCTTAGCTTTCTAGTACATCATTACGACTTCCTTTATGGAAATACTGACATATATGGTGCTGCCCGATTCTATTTTGACAAGGACTTTAATGACCTTGACAGAAAAGAGTTTGCAACTCTGGCCATAATGCTTCGGAATTCTTCGTTGTACAACCCGAAAAAGCGACCAGAACTTATTGAGGAGCGTTTGAAAGAATTGGGAATAGACTGACTTTGGAGCGATAAGGCAGACCGACAAAAAGCGTCAGACCATTTTTTGCCATTCCGAGGAACGAGGAATCTCAAAGTGTCCATCTTGGGAATTTAGGAAATACTTGCAGTTACGTCCTTCGGCCGTGAACTCCCTTCGGTCGGTTCCTTCGTCAGCATGACAAAGAATGCGGCTCGCCTGAAAACCTGTTTCCTGAAACCTTCTAACTACTGCTCAACCCCAAGCTGATAGTGGTACTTCTCCACATCAGCGGCAGGGATCCAATCCTCATACTTCACGTTATCGTCCAATATCACAGGGTTTCCGAGATAATCCAACCGTTTGGCGGGCCAGATGCAGGTTTTCCAGAGGTAGGGCAGAAGTTGCTTTTGGTTGAGGTTGGGATGCAGGTGCGGTACAATTTCCTTCTCGTGGTAGGCGGGCAACAGGCTCCAATGCATGTACGGATTATTGTGATGGGCCGTGTGGAAACCATTATTGAAGGCAATGAAGTTCAAGAACTTGCCCGTAAAGTTGCGCGAGTGGTTGTACGGATGGTTCTCATCGCAACCATCGTGCTGCCAGTAGTTGGTGCCCACAATGCCCCAAGCAGCATACAAGTGCGGAATCCAAATGAGGAGCAGTGCATACTCCCAATTGTAGATGGTGATGGCGATCTTGAAACCGATGACCAGCACCATTTCCACTACATATTGCGCAAACCATTTGGGACGCTCCTTCATCATGCGTCTCGCAAACTCATTCTCATCCTTCATAATACCGGGCGCATTCTGAAAGAAGATCATGAACTGATTGAGGAAATTCCACTCGTAGCGCATCTGCGTGCTGCGAATGCGGTCCATGGCCTTTTGTGTGTGCTGATGATGACTGAAATTATGCCCCGAAACGTAGGCACTTACCGAATGTCCGTACGTGAAGGAAAGCACCACCTGAAAGACCTTGTTCATCCATCGGCTTTTGAAAATGGGATGATGGATGGTATTGTGAACGATGACCGCACACATGAACGAAAGCACGCACAGCAGCGCCATGATGGGCAGCCGCAGGTACCATTCCTCCGGAAAGTACATCCAACCCAGAACAAGAACCGTAAAGTAGAGCGCTACCACAGTTATGGTCCGGATGTCGGCTTTGTATTCGAGCATGGCGCGAAGGTAGTGATTCGTGTACAGCCAATGCTTGACAGGTCAGTTGGAATGCTGACGCGTATCACCGCTATTTGCCCCAACAGTCTTAACTATGTGGTCTTAAATTGAAGCATGCGTGCTGCGGCCATTATCTTTCTTCAGTTACTACTGGTCAGGACAGCAGTAGTGGCAATTCCCGTTCATGAGAGCGATAGTACGCGCTACACAGGGTTTGTCGTTGCGTTGGCTTGGCCGAAGGCGTGGGCCAAGGAAGCTGGCGATGGCTACGACCACCTCATGCGCGGACTGGGTTTCAACGATGGCGGTTTCTATCGCGTTGGCCACGCGGCCCTTATTCTTGTGAATGCAGCCGATAGTTCGTGCCATTATTTCGACTTCGGGCGTTACCACACGCCTGTCGGTTTCGGGCGGGTACGGGATGCGGAAACGGACCATGAACTCACCATCGCCACCAAAGCCGTTTTTGATGGGAAGCACCTCACTAACTTGGATGCGATCCTCTGCGAAGTGCAGTACAATGGAAGTACACACGCTTCGGGCCCCATGTATGCCAGTTACGTCCGCATCGATTACGAAAAGGCATTTGATTCAGCCAAAGCGTTGCAGGAAAAGGGGGCAATTCCATACGGACCATTCGAGAAAGGAGGTTTGAACTGTTCAAGGTTCGTGCGGCAGATCATTCTGGCAGGAGAACCCAATTGGGCGCATGCGCTTCGCTTGGAAGTGGTGCCAATGATCACGCCCACCACGCTCTATCCGGTCTCTGCGCTTTATCATTGGACCAAGGTTCCAGGCTGTTTGGACAAAGAGGCCGAGGAACGCAAGGAACGGCTCAGCGCCTTGCCCGACTCGCTGTTCAAAAGCGTCATTCCCGAACCTGACCGTCCTTTGCACATTCCCATTGAGGCGCAATGGCTTGCCGGAGAAAGTTCCGGTTCCTGGTTTCACCTGCAAAAGCAGGAGAATGGTTTCCTGTTGGTGCGCTATGCGCAGAATGGGCAACAGGAATGCATGTTGGAGATGCAGCAGACCGATGGAATGCCATGGGATGGTTCGCCTTCCTTTGTCATCGCATATCCAAGCCATTGTGCAGAGGTCAACCTGACCATTGACGGGGAGAAGGTAAGATTGCGGTCGCTTTCACCTCAACAGAAATGACAGTTGTCAGCAGTTGCCATCGCATTGATCCTACATGTAATTTTGCACTATGGAAACGACCACGAAAGCCGCCAACTTCCGCAATTACGATGAGGGCGAACTGATTCCCCGCGTGCGGGAGAACTATAAGAAGATGCGCACCAACCAAACGGTGGAATATGTGCAGCGCATGCGCAAGAAGTACCTCACGTTCAACAGACCGATGCACGTGTGGGAAGCCATGGAGAAGCTGAATGTGTTCGTTGATCTGAGCGATCCCGACATGAACCTTCCCAATCTTCATCATCTTATCCAGACAGCCGAAGGCATGCGCGCAGATGGCCGCCCCGATTGGATGCAGTTAGTGGGTCTGATCCACGACCTTGGCAAATGCATGTTCCTATGGGGAGAGGATGAGGATGGCGCCAGCATGAACGAACAATGGGGATTGGTGGGCGACATCTTTCTCGTAGGCTGCAAATTCCCGCAAACATTGGTCTATCCAGAGTTCAACGACCTGAACCCCGATATGCACGACCCGCGCTACAATACCGACCTGGGCATGTACACCAAAGGCTATGGATTGGACAACGCCCTAAAAGCATGGGGACATGACGAATACCTCTTCCAAGTGCTTTCCAACCACAAGGAGAACAAGATACCGAAGGAAGGGATGATCATGGTGCGTTACCATAGTTTCTATCCTTGGCACACGGGCGGTTCGTACATGGACATCATGGCCGAGGAGGAGAAGCCTTACTTGGACTGGGTTCGCGATTTCAACCAATACGACCTTTACACCAAGCGCCCACAGACCTACACTTTGGATGAAGTGAAGGAATACTACCTACCCATTATCGAGAAGTATCTGGGCAAAGGGCCTGTTTACTGGTAGAATACACCTGTTCTGAGGAATTTCATAAAACCGTTACTTGAAAATGTAACGGAAACTGGTTTTTAGGGTATAGTTTTGTCAAGCACGCCCCATTCAACCCATGAGAGTTCTTTCGGCCATCCTTGTGTTTGTTGCGCTTTCCACGTCAGCAAAAACCGAATTGGATTCGCTCAAAGGTGTGTGGGATGACCGATCGTTTCCCGACACGGTCAGAATTGAAGCCTACTCCAACTACATCAGAAAAGGGTTTCTCCATGCAAACCCCGACAGTGCCTTCAAGTTGTGTCTGGTCATGGAAGAATTTGCCCGAAAAATAGATCGCCCCGATTGGATCGCGGAAGCAGATTACATGAAGGGGACCACTTTTTTTTACAAGGGTGATTTTACAGCGGCTCTGCCACTGTTTAAAGAAGCATTGAAGCTGTGGGAAAAGGATGGGGATATTATGAAGGTTGGAACTGCCAACAACGGCCTGGCCGTGATCCATTCGCAATTGGGAAATCATGACCAGGCCATTTCCTACTACATGAAAGCCCTGAAAATCAGGGAGGCAGAAGGAGATTCACTCGGTGTTTCAAGCATCCTGAACAACATAGGGCTTCTATACAAGGAACAGGAGCAATATGATAGGTCTGTTGAACTTTTCAATAGGGCTCTCAAGTTGGCAGAGAACCTTGGTAATGATACCCGACTTGGCACCACCTTGGAGAATCTCGGAATTCTGTATTCAGTAAAGGGAGAATTGGATTCTGCAACATCCTATTTCAAACAGGCTCTGATCTATAAGTACAAGATGAATGATGTACGAAGTATCGCATCATCGCTGCTGAACATAGGAGGCAACTATGTGAAATTGGGTGAGATCGATTCGGCTGAGGCCTATCTGAACAAAAGCCTTCAGATCTCGCGCGAGAGAGGGCTGAAGGTGTCGGAGCTAAGTGCCCTGGGAAATTTGGGTGAACTGTACAAGACCCGTGGCGAGACCAGCAAGGCCATCGATTATGTTGAACAGGCACATGCCATTGCCACAGGGTTAGGCGCATTGGACAAGCAGCGTTCAACCTCAAAGATGTTATCTGAACTGTACAAAGGTGCTGGTAGATATGAGGATGCCCTGAAAATGTACGAGCTGTACGTCACGACACGCGACAGCTTACTCAGCGAACAGAACCAGCGGGAAATACTCCGTCAGGAATACAAGTACGAATACGAGAAAGAAGCCCTCACAGATAGCTTGGAGTTTGCCAAGAAAGAGGCTGTGATGGTGGAGCATTCAGAAAAGCAGCGGTTGGGACTGGTAGCTGCAGGAGGCGGGCTAGTGTTGTTGATAGCTTTGGCATTTGCCATTTACCGTGGCAAAAAACGGAGTGATGAACTGCTCCTGAACATTCTTCCAGAGGAAACCGCGCAGGAACTGAAGGAAAAAGGTCACTCAGATGCCCAACTCATTGAACATGTAACGGTTCTCTTTACCGACTTCAAGGGCTTTACTGCACTAAGTGAAAAGGTAACGCCAAAGGAGTTGGTGAAAGACCTGCACGAGTGTTTCTCCGCCTTCGACAACATCTGTGGTAAGTACGGCATCGAGAAGATAAAGACCATTGGCGATGCCTACATGGCCGCTGGCGGGCTTCCATCGCCCAATACCACCCATGCACAGGATGTGGTAAAAGCTGCGCTTGAAATGAGGGAATTCGTTGAAAAGGGAAAACGGGATAAGGTAGCGAAAGGACTTCCATTCTTCGAAATCCGTATTGGCGTACACACAGGCCCCGTGGTGGCAGGTATTGTGGGCGTCAAGAAGTTCCAGTACGACATTTGGGGCGATACGGTGAATACTGCTAGCCGCATGGAATCATCGGGCGAAGCCGGAAAAGTGAACATCTCGCAGACCACGTATGAGTTGGTGAAAGACCAATTTACCTGCGAATACCGTGGCGAGGTAGAGGCCAAAGGCAAAGGCAAGCTGAAGATGTACTTCGTGGAGAAGCTCTAACTGTCTGTTTGGCCCTTCTTCTCACGTTTCTTGAACCGAACCCGATAACTCAAACCCAGACCCACATACCAATCTTTCTGTTCGGGATGGGGAGAAACCAGCCATTTGCCAATGCCCGCCTGAACATCCAATTGTAGGTCTTTGGTTGCCAGAAACGAAAGTCCGCCATTAAGTCGTGGATACCAGTAATCCGTTTTCTTATCCGATCGCCCCCAGTAATACAGGCTCCCATATAGCGCATAATATTGCCCAAAATGTTCCAGATACATGGTCAACTTCGGTGAAATGGACACGCTTAGGTTAAGCGTGTACTGAAGCGTTGGCGAGTTCACCCAGGTCATTCCAATATTGGAGGAGAGTTTCACCCGTTCCTCCAATTGTTCCTCAATAAGAACAAGGAATTTGGGAATGATGGAGTTCTGATACATAGGTGTTCCACGCTGGGGAAACGTCACCTCTGCCAGCATACCTATCGAGGGAATGTGACCATTGGCCTTTAGCATGTTTCCTCGTAGCCGGAAGCCGTAGCCCAGATTTTGAGAAGCGCCCGTTGTGCCATTGGTTCGTTGCGGTCCCAATCGCTGGTAACCGAGCAGAAAATCAACTTCCAAGCGTTCTACCACACCAACGCGGATCACCCCTTCGGCATAGGCACCGTTCTGACCAGAACCCCATGAGGAATTGTTGGTTGTCTGTAGGAAATCGCTTCCTACTTGAAATTGCAACACACGTGCCCCCACTGTTGTTGCCGCATTGGTCATGCAAGGGCGGTCACTGGCAATGGTTTCAGCGTATTGGGCATAGCAGTGGATGGAAATAGATACGTTTAGAAGTATTAAACGTAACAAATATGTAAAATGCTTTATTATAATAATGTAATTAATATTTTTTATAATGATTAAGTATGTATTAGATACTTTAGTGGTGTTGTTTTTAACATTTGACTTCAATCAGCTTAAAATAAACCTAATAATCGTTCTCTTCCTGCCCTTGATACCGGTAGTTCCTTACCGTCTGTGGTTATCAGCGTTCCACCATCAGCTTTTGAGAATACCTTGATCTTGTCTGTATTGACCAGATGAGACCGATGTATCTTGAGAAACTGATTGCCTTCGAGCATTTCAGCGAATTCACCCAAGTTCTTTGAAGAGGTATGCACTTTCCCGTCATCGCAGTATATCTCAGTATACTTGCCTTGGGCCTCCAATCGCACAATTTCTATTACGTTCAGTGGCAAAACATCTTTATGTGAATGCACTCAAATGCGCTTCGGTGTGTGTTCTTCTGTACGGATCTGTCTGACCAGCTCCTCCAAACGTTCAGGAGTGGAAGATGATCGTAAACGCTCGACAACACCATTAACGCATTCGATCAGATCGGTGATAGAGATAGGTTTTAGAACGTAACCAATGGCATGCGAACGGATGGCCCGCAAAGCGTAATGTTCGTAGGCTGTAACGAATACCACCTCATAGTTGTACTTGGGCAGGCTCGGAAGCAGGTCGAAGGTGGTGTTGTATTTGGAGGATGCCTGCGCGATCTCGATATCGAAGAACAGGACCTGAGGTCGCAGCTTTGAAATGATCTCATGTGCCTGCTCTCCGGAAGATGCAACTCCAACGATGTCTATCTCTGGGCAGTATTCGGTGAGGAACTTGTTCAGCGAATTCCGTCCTTTCTCCTCGTCATCCAAAATAATTGCGGTGTACATGCGCTTATCGGTTTATCTCCAACTTCAGTTTCAACTCAACACGGGTTCCGATCGGGCCGTTGTCATCTTCGAGGTCAATATAATGCATTTCTATGTGGTCGTTTGACCCGCTGTTGATGATCTGTATCCTTTCTTCAATGATGCTTGCCGCCTTGCTAACGTGATCTTTACGCCTTGTGGTATTTATCTCAGCGGATCTTTTTCTGCCAACGCCATTGTCTTCAATGGAAACGAGCAGGCCATCATCTTCCTCCAGTTTGAATAATATGCTGAGTTTTCCTTCTCCTTCCTTGTATCGTAGCCCATGCAGAATGGCATTTTCCACAATTGGTTGCAGTATCATGGTAGGAATGCGGTAGTGGTCCGTATCGAGGTCATCATCCACCAGAAATTCGAATTCAAATTTCTTATCCAGCCGCATCCGTTCCAGCTCCATGTAGTAGGAGAGGAGTTTGATCTCTTTGCTCAGCGTGATGAATTTATCATCGGACGATTCGAGAAACAGCCGCATGAGTTTGGAGAAATCGGTCATGTACCTGTTGGCCTCCATAACGTTGTTGCTTACGAATGCATCTTGAATACTGTTGAGGACGTTGAACACAAAATGCGGGTTCATCTGCGACTGTAGGGCGTTGAGTTTGAGTTCCGCGATCCGGTTGTTCATCTCAGTCCGTTCCTGTTCCCGCTTTCGCAACTGCCGGAATCGAATCATGAAGAATCCGGTAATGGAAGCGATGCCACTTAGAAAAGCCAATGCAAAGAACCAAGTGGTTTCCCACCAATGCTGCTTGACGGTTATCTTCAGGTTGATGTTTTCGGTTGATGGAATTCCGTTGATGTCCTTTGCGCGCAGTTCAAACCGATAATCCCCTGCCGGAAGGAAGGGATAGTTCACGCGTGTCTCATCCGTTGTCTGCCATTCATCATCAATTCCCTCCAGTTTATATTCATAGGTGATCTGTCCATCACTCTTTGGCGAGATGTAGACATAATCCAGCTCCAAGGCATTATTGTCGGGCTCAAGTATGAAGACGCTGTCAAGGACAAGTTCTCTTCCACGCGACCTTGCGTTGGTCAGAATGACGTTATGGCCTTTTGAAGCATCGGATAGCTTCCGTCTGTCAATCACGTTCAACCCTTTGGCCGTACCGACATACAGAAAGGTACTGTCAGTATAAATGGCCGTGACATCGTTGGTCAGCAGTCCGTTGGCCATCGTAAGTTTGCCATGGTAAGCATATTGGTCGGTTGTTCGGTTGTATCTAAGCTTAAACAATCCCTCATTGGTTGCTGCAAACGCAACACTATCTGAATCGAACCATATATCCCTGACAAACATATTTCTTAAAACCAGTACATCTTTCAGTAGGTAGTTTTCATCGAAATACTGTATCCCTCTTCCTTGTTGATAAATCCAGGTTCTTCCGTATCGGTCACCACGAAAACATGTTGCCTGGGTTTTGCACACAAGTGTCGAATCTGCACCTTTCTTTTTCAGGTAAACACCAAGATATGAGGATGTCAACTCGTTTCCATTGGAATCTTCAAATGTGCTTACGGCCATCGACCTTTTCTTCAATTTCAAACTCTTATTCCTCAGATCCAAATACCAAATTCCCCAGAAGTCGGTTAGAATCACATTTCCATCTCCATCAACGGTCATGTTTTTCAAATTCTCGAATTCACTGAATACAACTGGTTTGTAAATGCCCTTGTTAAGTTCATCAAGGTCCACCAATTGAACTTCATAATGACCGATCATAAGAACCATCAAGTTCCCTATTATTTCCACTTGTCGAACCGTCCAATAGGAGTCTCTTTTTCCTTTTGGGTGAACCATATAGGTGGTGACCTTGGTGTTGGTCAATTTGACAATCGCTCCGCGCTGAAAACCGGCCCAAACATTTTGTCGCTCATCTTCTCCAATAAAAGTGACACCGCCCTGATCAGAATCAGTTGGTTCATAGCTTCTGGTGGCCAAAGCATCTTGACTTATATAGTAGAGACCTTGACCAACGGTAGAGATCCAGAGTCCTTTCTCATTATCCTCATAGACCGTGTTGATCTGAAGTTTTGATAGAAAATCATATTCAACCAGGCGGTTGAATCTATGGTCGGTCACAAAGCTCTTGGAAGAATTGATGAACGCATACTTATTTTTCAGTTTGGTGACCCTATTGCTTTTCGCTTCAAAACCCAGAGGATCCGGTAACGGTCCAAGGTCGATCGCCTTACCTTTTATAAGTCCTCTGACCCTTCCATTTCTGACGATAAATAGTGAATCCGGAGAATGTGGTACAAAGGAGATATTGAAGTCGCAGTATCCGAATTCTCGATCTTCGGGTGGAGGTTGACCGCTAAGAACTCCCGGCTCAAAATGGGTGTATACGCTGAAAAGTGTATCAGGGTAGGAGTAAACTTTATCGAAGAGTCCTTCTTCATTGGCCCTCCAAACAGTAACCGGGTATTTGGTGATAAAGTAGAACTCGTTCGAATCTCCTTCAATAATTTCTGGATATGAATGATTCATTTGCTTGCGAGGAGCAATAAAATAGCTATAGTTATCGAAGGTATGGCATGAGTCTTCGTTGAAGCGGTGCAGCCTGGAGCCAGCTAAGAGCCAATAATTTCCAAAGTTGTCTTGATGTAGGGTTTGGAAAGCGGTCTTCGGCCCAGTATGAACGCATGACAGGCTTCTCACTTTGAAGGAGTCATGTTCAAGATAAGTCAGATCGGTTCCTTTCGAAAGTCCCCATATACGCCCCTTGCTATCCTCATACGTCCACCAGATGTCCTTGCTGAAAGGGCCATCGAAAGGGATGAACCGATAGCCATCATATTTCACCACTCCATGGTCGGTGGCTATCCAATAAAAGCCCTTGCTATCCTGTTTCACCTCATACACATGATTGCTTGGCAGTCCGTCATCAATGGTGAATTGCCGCAGAGCTTGATTTTGTGCCGAACCTACTGTTGCAAAAAGTAAAAGGAATAGAAATGAAAGCGATCTCATTTGTGCAGTAGTTTCCAAGGATAGTGAAAAAACCAAGGTTCGGCACAATGATGGCCAATTGTCTGTTCATTCTCTTAGCAGTCTGTTTATTACGTCAAAACCGCCATCCATTAACTCGGGCAGATTTGTTGATGCCGCTTGATTTAGATTCGTGGCATACCAAACAGCCGCTAAATGAATCTGAGCCAGACCACCGACAGTACCGACCTGTTTCTGAGGGAATGTTATTCTGAAACAAGGGGCTGGGCCTGTAGCGATGACTTCCGCATCGGTCGGTTTCTCATCGATTGCAGGTTCGAGCATTTGGATGGAAGAGTGAAATTGATTCAAAGGGTGCATGCACCTTTGGTAGATAGAATGGGTTTGAAAGAGGCCAGGAACATCCTGGCCTCCTATCTACTTCTTCATCCGCAAGATGATGTGGAGTTGATTCTTGTCTATCGTGAACTGCTCATTCCTCCGTCCGATCTTCCTGCAGGCGTCATGGTTATCTCTCTTACTGAAGAACAAGAGCAAGTGCCTGGGTATGGTCTGGTTTCCTTGCCAAACTGAATTCATTCATCATGTCATAACTCCATGCTAATTCTGCACAATCAACATAACATGAAGGTCTATTAACGGATCTCTTCCAAAAGCTCCTTCAACCGCATCATCGCGGCCTGGTTCTTTTTCGTGTAGGCCGATTTGCGGATAATGTCCTTTTCCTTCGTGGTCAGGTGCCAGCTCAGGGAAATGTCCTCCAGTTCAGGGCGGGTCAACTCCAGGTCAATGACCTCAAGGTCAGAATGCAACCAGTTGTGGGCATAGACGGTCAGATCATCGTTGATGTAATCCTGCATCACAAACAGGTTATCGTAGATGTGTCCCAGCGGATTGGTGATCATACTGAACAAAGAACGTGGCGGATTGCCATGGATCGGCTCGATCTTCGGACTGTCGCGTATCTGAAGAATGACCACACCGCTGGTGTTCTTCTCCACCCATTTACGAATGGCGTACAAATGCTTCAGCGCAATGGAAACACCGTACGTATCGCGGAAGCCTGCGTCCATCACTTCAATAGCGGGTTTACTTGGCAATGTGACCTGAGGTGAGATGTATGGGAATGTGGCGTTCATGCGCAGCACACTTGTGAACCACGTGTTGTCTGCATCCTGGTCTTTGAACAGTCTTCTGAATTCAACGGCAGATTGTAACGCCTGCCCGTTCAAAATGCTTGGATGATTGAATGTGAGGTGAGCAATGGGTTGCGAACTGATGTACAGCGAACGACCATCGTTGATGATGCTCGGAGAAAAGAACATCATCGGAATCAGCGCATCACGCTCTGGCGCGGCATAATCTCCCAATCGCTTATCAACGATTCCCAATGTGTTGTCGTTGAACTGTTTCTCCAGCGCATAACCTCGGTCCTTGGAATAGATGTACGTGCCATCACGGAATTTCTCAAAATGGATGAACCAGTCGTTCAGCGCCAACGAGGTGGCTATCGGGTTCAGAATGTCGAACCCGATGCGGTCCACATATTCGGGATCGTTCAGGTCAATGCTGTCATTTCCCAAAGAGCGCAGATACAGTTCGCGTCTGTACGCCAATCCGAACATGCCGCCCGAAGCACCGCACATCACCTGTGTGTGCTTCATCAACTTGCCATCGGTGAGGCTGTCTGCCACCTGCATGGCCTTGTAGCTCCAAAGTGCCGATCGGGCACCCCCGCCCGTTACGCAGACGATCACCATTTTAGGCTTTTCCCACCTGCGGTCGATGTTCTTGAGTTTCCACTTGTTCAGGATCTCATAATGAAAACTCAGATCCTTCTCGTAAGTCGCGAAGTTCTGTTGTGCGTTTTCCAGCGAATCGAGCTGATAGACCGCCTTCGGGCCATCGTAATCCATTCCGTAAGCACGGTTCTCATAGAGGAGAATGTCATTCTGAACAAGGAAATGCACCGTGATGACCATGGCGATCAGGAACACGGTAGACCATCCTCTGGTGGCAGAATGGATCGCGCTGGAGATCATCAACATCATGGTGCACACCAGAAAAATGACGGCACCCGCAGGAAGCGTCAGTTCAGGAATTTCGCGGTACGCACCCAGAATGATGAATGAGACTATGACCGCTATCTCAAAAACGGCCGCTATCATGTGGTTCTGCTGAAATACCTTCTGCACCATTTTAGGGTCGTAGTGGTCCGAGTCGCGCGTCAATCCAATCTTGAACCAGTTGATCATGTAAGTGACCACCTTCCATTCGTAGTCGTTCTCGCGCGGAGCGTTTACCGTGCGCCATTGCAGGTTCTTCTGGAGCAGCACCTGTATGGGTTTGTTGCCCTTGCGGGATTTCTTGATGTCGTCCGGGTTGATGCCGAAAACCTTGAAGATGTTGCGGCTCAATGCCAAAAAGTAGGTGTGGCCGGGAATCATGAAGAGCAGCACACCCGAAATGAAACCGGCCAGGTCCCAAAGCAGCACATTGGTCACTTCCAGGTCGTTGCCCAATCGGAAAAGCTCATTCTGATACTGGAAATTCAGAATATGATAGAGGTACAACGCCAGAAAGATCCCTGGAATGATGGAATTGTTGAGCGAGTACTTGAAGAACGGTTTGCTTACCGTGGCCAGAAACGGAAACCGAAACGCATTCTGAATGTAGCTTGAGATATGGAATGCCATCAGAAAACCACCGAACGAGAAGCCGAGGATCATGAACGACCAGAAATCCACACGGCCCATGTATTCAGGGTCCCAGAACAGATAAGGCACTCCATAACCTTGGCCCACAGCCCCAGAGGCAAACGCCCCAAGGGCCAACCAGAAGAAAATGAGAACGTGGTTCTTTTTGAGGTGAAGTACCAATAGCCGCAGCGGAAAGAAATACAGCGTCCGCTGAACGAACGAACTGTTCCATACTTTCTTCAAAAAGGCCATTGGTCCTTTGGGTTGGGGCAAAGCCTTGGCAAAAGGCATGCCTGTGCCTTAGAACGCACTTTTTGCGCGGATGTTACCATGAATGTGAACGGATCTAAATTCTCAGGTTCCGGCCAAACGCTAACCAATGCTTGTGACGGTAGGGTAGAGACGCGATGCATCGCGTCTCTACATGTTCTGTGCTGTCCATGCGTGGGTCAGTCCGAGTGTCCGCCACAAGCGGACGTATCGAGGACCGTGGGGAGGCCCAACCGCGCACTCCAATTGACCCATGTCCCAAACCTCGTAGGTCTTTTGCAGGACAGCAGTTGCTAACGCATTATCTTTAGCGGTACCCGTTGGGCACTATTTAAAATGAAAATCAGAATCAACATATTGTTTCTCGTGTTGTCCATTCAATTATGGTCAATCACAGTCTGAGGACAATGTGTATTGAAAAATTGGACAGATTCAAACCTAGTTGAACACTTAGAGTTTGGACCTGACAATTGGCAAGAAGCATACTACAGCTATTTCTTGACCGATTCCTGTGACAGATTAATCAAAGCCGACTCAGTTCTTATATCGTACTTTTCGCATCCTGAGAACGAAACAAATTACGGCATGCCATGCTGTTATGTGTTAGCACGAGAATATGCTGAGAATGAGCTGAATATCCTCATCGACTCACTTTACAAGAACCTTGGAAAAGTTGATGATCTTAATCTCAAAAAAAGTCAAGCTTCATGGCAAGAGTTTTACGACAACGAAAAGGAATTTGTATATCACGCTTTTGTCGGCTATGCTAACTACTCGAAATACGGACAAGGTAGGGAAATCATGATTCATGACGCTGCAAAGCTTTACGGATTGATAAAGAATCGAATACTTGACGTCATGTATTACATTGAAATTTCAGACTACTACGAAGAAACTAATGATGATTAAAAAAACGGTGCGCAACAAAGTCTAACAAAACATGACCTTCAGGACACGTTTGTTAGCCAAACCGTTGGGATTAATTGAAAAATAACGCATGAAGCACTCTATCAGCATACTATTTCTCATCATTCCCCTATTCGGAATGTCTCAAGTGGACAGAATTTTAAAAGAGTATAAGTTCAGTTCAACTTATTTAAAACATAAACTTGAAGCTTATCAAGTTCACAAAGAATTGATAAGTGGAAAGGTTGGACCGACTCTTGAAATGTATCTGGTCGACACTTTGAACGCGGATAGTTCTAACCTGCAGTATATCAACGAAGCTTTAGCCTCTGAACAGTTTAAGCAACATTCTGCACGAATTGATACACACGTGACGTTTGGCGGCACAACACCGGTCAATTTCACAACAATGGTTGCATTTCGGGACATTTTTTACCTGGGGAACGATATGTTCAGGCGATTTATGGTCAACGTTTCAATTCATTGGGACGAAAAGTTTCAAGTTACCCGAAGAGAGGTGCATTTCATTCCTCGTGACGTCAAGTCTCGCGAAAGTTGGACAAGAGGTGATTGGTGGTCCCTATTGCCGCAACGGTTTAGTTGGCAATAAAAACTACCTACAAAATCTATGATCAAAATAGGGCTTGGCAACATGCACGCAAGCCTCAGTTGTTTCTACCAAGTTCGGTCTTGGGCGAAAGGTCGGAGGAGTTAAAGCCCTATTTTCATAGCAGTTAACGTTGGCGGTAATTTTTGCAGCCATCTGAAAACGCGGCTCGAAGTTGAAAACTAAGCAACCTCTAAACGTGAAACGAAAATGATATCTTCTTAACCCTAATTCAATGACACGAATTTTCATAGTCAATCCCGATGCGAGATTCTCGCTATTATTGATTTTGGTGCTTGTGAATTCATTGACGGGTCTGGCTCAGACAATAGAAACTTATGCTGGGCTCGGAATAGCAGGATATGATGGTGATGGGGGATATGCTGTTTCAGCTTCGTTCAATCGAGTTGGCGGAGTTGCCTTTGGTCCATTTGGTGATTTGTACGTCTGTGATGGAAACAGCGTTATCCGTAAAATTGATGGGAATGGAATAATAAGTACCGTTGTGGGGGTTGGGTACTCAGGGTTTTCAGGAGATGACGGACCCGCAAATGAGGCTGAAATTTCCACTCCACATTACCTTGCATTTGATTCAAATGGGAATCTTTTCTTTTCCGATTATGAGAACAATCGAATAAGGAAAGTTGATTCTAACGGTATTATCACTACTGTTGCTGGCAATGGACAGACCGGTGTTAGCGGTGACGGTGGCTTCGCGAGTGCAGCCAGTGTTGGAAAACCCGATGGCGTTGCTTTGGACGAATCGGGAAATATTTATGTCACACAAGGGAACGATAACCGCGTTCGAAAGATAAATCAGTCTGGTATCATAACGACAATAGCAGGCATTGAGCAGTTTGGATATAATGGGGACAGCATACCAGCTACAACCGCCACATTACACTTCCCAAATGATGTTACCGCTGATTCATACGGTAATATATACATCACAGAAACATTTGGCTCGCGAATTCGGAAAATTGATACACTAGGGCTTATTTATACGGTCGCAGGAAGTGGAGTGCAAGGATACAATGGGGAAAATATTTTGGCAGAGAATTCCCAGATTAACCACCCCCTTGGCATTCTTTGGCACAACGACCAGCTTTTTTTTACCGAAGGTTACAATCACCGAGTTCGAAAAGTGTCTGAGTCTGGGTTGCTCTCAACCGTGGCCGGAAACGGAGTTGGAGGGTTTAGCGGTGATGGACAATCTCCACTGAATGCTCAACTGAATTATCCATATGCGGTTGCAGTCAGTGAGATGGGCAACCTTTTCATTTCGGATAACGCAAATTATAGGGTGAGAACCGTCAACTATTATCCAGATGGTCTTACCACCAGCATTAGCACTAAGGACTTAATCAATCTCTACCCCAACCCTACTTCGGACAGGATTCAAATTGACTTAGGTACTATCAATGAGGCGATAACCATAAATGTGTACAACGTTTTGGGAGAGTTGGTTCAAACGGAATCACGGAATGCCGCTGGACTTATCGAATATATCATGCCGAATCCCAAAGGCGTTTATTTGATTCAACTGCTTTACACGGACGGAAAAGTCGCTAATCTAAAAGTGGTGAAAGAATAAAAAACTACCGCCAACATCTGCTATCAAAATAGGGCGTGACGACAGGTACGCAAGCCTAAGTGGTTTCTACCAAGTTCGGTCTTGGGCGAAAGGTCGGAGGAGTTAAAGCCCTATTTTCATAGTAGTACCCGTTGGCGGTTATGCTGAAAATGAACTGTCTGAAACACTTACTTCTTATAATCTGCGGTTGCTTGTTTCTACATGACACCGTTGGACAAAATAGCGTGGAAATGGTGAAGTATTCCTTCTACGATAACATGAAGTTGGAACCCAACTACAGGTCAATAACTGTGACAATTGAATTCAAGTCCGACAGTTGCCAAGTCCATGTAGAAACGGACAGGTCAAGTATGGATGATCTAATGACGGCAACAGCCGAATTATTCCGAGCCTATGAGACAGCATTGACCAAGGAAGATTCAGTAAAAGCTAAGGTTGCCTACAAGCAAAACGAAAACAGGTTTGACACTATCTTTTCAATACCCGAATCAGAATTTGGGGTAATAGAAAATCTTCTTTTGCAACTGGACCACGACCATTTGAAAGTGGAATTGGCGGAATCAGGTCTTTACGGCACAAGTGGTAATCTCCAAGTAAAAATTGGTGACGACTACATTTACTATGACATTTGGTCGCCTGACTACGAGACGCGGGAAAGGGGGTTGGAAGGCCTTTTCAGGGCAATCAATCAAATTTTGGTTACAGGTTTGATCAATCCGAGTGACGTTTGGAATTAAATGAAAAGCACCAACCGCCAACACCCGCTAACCCAAATGCTTGTGATAGTTTTGTCAGAAGGTTGTTAATTTGGTACTGCTTTTAGGTACATTGAAAATGAAAATACTACCTCTTTATCTGTTGGGTGTCATATTCTTTCTTGCATCTTGCAAAAAGAACGAAAACATCGATATTCCGGAACAAGATCCATACTACTTGGAAAAATGGACCGGTGACTACGATGGCATATCGCATCACTTCAAAAGAGCCCATAACGGAGATTCGATTCAGACCTGGTCTCAAACTAAACATGTCACAGTGAATGTGCTAAAAAGTAGTGTTGACTCTTCGTTGAACGTATTCGTTTCATACAATGACACTTTAACATCATCGTATTTTGATCTGAAACTGCCTGTTTCAGGTGCCTATTCTTCTCAATCGGGCAGTGGTAGTGGATACCGTGAACTTTCTCTCCAATTCGGATCCGACTCAATTGATTATTATCTCTATGAAGCGTGTGGGGTTTGGTGTGAAACCACTGTGCAGTTTGCGCTCCAGAAGAACTGATTGCAAACATCTTTTCGTACCAAATAATTCGAATGCAACCCTTTTAGTTGTTGTGTTGGGGTTAATTTGAAAACGGAATTATAAAGTAAACGGTACAAAAGCGTTGAGTTCCTTCCTTCGTCAGGAAAACAAGAACAAAGTTTGGCTGCTTTTCCGAACGCAGTGAGGAATCTCAGATCGAACCCATCAACTTTATAATTCCGTTTGAAAATGACTAAAGTCCAATTATCCGCTGATGCGCGCTTGCATCGGCAAGGGCGCGTTTACCTTCGGTGAGACCGCTATGCTAAGTTGTGACGCGTTCGTTCGTAATATCAGTATCGTACCAGCAGGTGACATAAGTGGAAGCAGATACTAAACCCCACCATCCCGCGTTAGGTCACTACATGGTTTATTAGAGTTGCCCCGGTCGTTGGCTACCTGCGGTCGGGGTTTCTTTTGGACCAAAGTCCGATCATACCTTCAAGCTTCTCAAAACCTTGATGGTCTTCTCCAGCTGGAGGCTTGTTGCTAAAGCCCCTCAAACGGGTCTTCTTCAGAGAACGATTCCATGTTGGGCGCGGCCTTCAGGTCGGTGAGTTTCAGTTTGAAGAAGGCCAGTTGGTGCAGTGCAGCCGTTTTGGCACCTGTGCTCAGCGTTTGCCAGTTGTCCCAACTTACGCCAATGCCCTTAATGGGAATGATGGAGACCCACATGCGGGCGCGTATCGGCAATCCGTTATCGTCCGTTATCCAGAGGTACGAATCTCCAGGCGTGTTGCCGCCCGTGGTGTAGGTGATGAGCAGCGCATCGCTGCCCTCTTCGGTCTTCACGTAAGCGCGTTCGGTGCCATTGTCATAAAGTTTCTCAAAAGGGTTGAGCCAGAATGAATCGTTGGCCCACGAATTCCACGCCTTTTGGATGAGTTCGCTCAGTTCTTGCCCTTCCACAGGTATACCATCCTTCCAGGCCTTGCCCTGCATGGTGGTGTGGTTGAAGATGACGATGTACTTGCCCCATTCTACACGCGAAAGTTTTCGTTGGCGGTCCCAGATGTGCTTGTTCTTGCCAGCAAATGTCCACCCGATAACGCCCGTCTGCTGCCAGGCATCATATCCTGTGGCATGCATGATCTTCTTGGCCAAGGAATCGGCCCGCGGGCCCGTGTCTTTTTCGGTAATGGCCTTGTCAACCCCTGCACATCCTATCAGGAGCGCACTTGGCAGAAGCATTATTAATAGAACACCACGTATTTGTTTCATGCAACCAAGCTACGGAGAGTTGATTGAAGGGAACGTTAAAAAACTCACAATTCAGAATTTCTTCCAATTCGGTTTTCAATCTTGCACGTGCTAACAAATGGCGGGTACATGGGATTGTCGGTACGGGGCGTAGGAATAAGAGCGGGATGGATGGTGGTTCTCCTTGTCCTGATCGGGGTGATGACCCACGCGCAGAACACGCTGCAATACTACGTGGATGCGGCACAGGCCAACAGCCCTGTCATCAACGATAATCTCAATCAGGCGGATGCCAGCAAGTACGAATCGGAACGGTTGAGGGCGCTGTACTTGCGTCCGCAGGTGGGCATCAGCGCCAGCTACATGTTTGCGCCCATCATTTCCAAGGACAACGGCAAGGTCAGTTTTCAGCCCAATGCGGAGGTGGCCGACCGCTATTTCGGCTACGATCTGGCGGCCAGTAACGGTGGCACTTATCAGGCATTGCTGAACCTGACGCAACCGCTTTTCAACAGAAAGACCTTCGAAACGGCCAACGAGCAGTTGTATGCCGCTGCCGAGATTAACAGGAACAACGCCAAGCTCTCGGCCCACGACATCGAAAAGGCGGTGACCGACCAATACATCCTCTGCACGCAGGATAGGATGCAACTGGACTATGTGCGGTCCATGCACAGTTTGCTGAAGGAGCAGCGCGAAGTGTTGGAAAAACTGGTGGAGCATGGCATCTATCTCCGTTCCGACCTCACCCAACTGCAGATAGAAACACAGAACATGGCCGCGCAACAGGCGGGTTTCATGGCCAATTACCGCAGGGATCTGCTCGACCTGAACATCATGTGTGGCATCAACGATACGGCCATTGTGGACATTTTGCCCCCCGACCTTGAAGTGACGCAGCAGGCCACCGAAAGCAATTCGTTCTTTCTGGAGAAGTACCGACTGGACAGCATGAATCTGATGGCGCAGCAGCACAGTTTTGAGTTGAAGTACCGACCACAGGTGAGCTTCTTTGCCAACACGGGTCTTAATGCGGTGTATGCGCCAACCATGGCCAATCGCTTTGGGCTGAGTGCGGGGATCACGTTCAACTACAACTTCTTTGATGGTGGACAGAAGAAACTGAACCGCAATAAGATCGGTGTGAACCTGAGTTCCATTGAAGGGTACAAGAAGAACTTCATCGATCAGAACACGGTGCGCAAGACCAAGATCCTGAACGAGATGCGTTCGTACGATCAGCGCATGGTCATTCTGGAGCAGCAGTTGGAGGATTATCGCACCCTGCTGGATTCATACAGAATGCAGCTCGTGTCGGGGCAGCTTTCTGTTATCAATTACATCACCACGGTGAAGAACATGGCGGCCGTGCAGCGCGATCATGCCCTGCTTTTCACACAGCGGCAACTGCTCATCAACGCCTATAACTACTGGAACTGGTAACCAATGTCCGAAGCATGAAAATCTCCATCCATATCACCATACTTTCCCTGCTGGCATCGCTGCTGGTATCATGTGGTCAACAAGCACAGCAGGAGGAGCAACCGGAAGCCACGCAGGCACCGAAGACACCCGTTTCGGTTGTGGGGGTTCAACATGGCTCGATCTATCACCCCATTACCCTGCTTGGCACCACCTTTTACCTAAAACGCAATACCATTACAGCACCCATTCCAGCATTCATCAAAGAGGTGAATGTGCATTTGGGCGATCAGGTGCAGAAAGGGGATGTGCTTTACGTACTACAGACCAAGGAGAGCAGGGCGCTGGGCGGAGAGTTGACCCTGCCAGATAGTTCGATGGCCGATTTTGGTATCATCAAAGTGAAGGCCGCGGCCACAGGAATGGTCACCACGTTGGACAAGCAGCAGTCAGGCGATTATGTGCTGGAAGGCGTGCAGCTCTGCACCATTGCCGAGAGCAACGATCTGGTGGTGCAGGTCAACGTACCGTTCGAATACATTCCACTGGCAGACAACGGCAAAAGCTGTCGGATCGTGTTGCCAGACAGATCGGTTCACACCGCAAAATTCACCCGTGCGCTCTCTTCCATGAACATGACCGCACAGACGCAGACCGTGCTTGCCAAATTCAACGAGCAGCTTTTTCTGCCAGAGAACATGATCGTTACCGCTGAGTTGAGAACAGGCGGGAACGGAACAGCTCAATTGCTCGCGAGGTCGTGCGTGCTTTCGGACGAAATGATGCAGGAATTCTGGGTAATGCGGATGATGAACGATTCGGTGGCGGTTAAAATTCCTGTAAAGATCGGACAGCGAACCAAAGATGAAGTGGAAGTGCTATCGCCCACATTCGCTCCAGATGATCGGATCATCTCTGTAGGCAATTACGGCCTTCCGGATACGGCACTCGTTGATATTCAGCATAATACGGCAGAATGAGCACGAAGAATTTCTTTCAGGTATTCACAAAACCGATCCTCTTTGTGGGATTGATGCTGTTGGCGATGGGAATTTATTCCTACACGCAGATGCAGACCAATCTTTTCCCGGAAGTGCTTTTCCCCCGCATAACGCTTGCGGTAGAGGCCGGCCAGCAACCGATCGACCGTATGATGATAACGGTGACAAAACCGTTGGAAAGTGCCGCCAAAAAAGTGAAAGGTGTGAAAGTGGTGAAGAGCAGCACCAGCAGAGGAAGTTGCACCATCGATGTGTTCTTTGACTGGGGAACGGACATCTACACCGCCAAAACACAGATTGAAAACCGTGTGAACGAGATAAAGGCGTTCCTTCCGCCCGGCCTCACCATTGCCACCGAGGCCATGAACCAATCCATTTTTCCGGTTTACGGCTACACCCTCGAAAGCACACAGCACGGTCTGGTAGCATTGCGAGATAAGGCCAATCTCATCGCCCGTCCCGTTTTCTCTCAGGTCAATGGCATTTCAAATGTGGTGGTCAGAGGCGGCAAGAACAAGGAGTTTGTGGTGGTGCCCGATGCGTTGAAAATGGCCACGCTGGGCATCACGCCTGCCAGCATTTCAAATGTGTTCAGCTCCAATAATTTCGTGATGTCGAACGGAGTGATCGAAGATTTCGACCGTTTGTATCTGTCGCTTACCGACACGCGTGTGATGGATGTGGATGATCTGGAGAACCTCATCATCAAAAATGATGGGACACGCATTGTCAAACTCAAGGACATCGCCAAAATTGAACTGAAAGAGCAGGTCGAGTTCATCGTGATCAACGCCAACGGCCACGAGGCCGTGCTGCTCGATCTGGTGAAACAACCGGGTGTTAACCTCTTGGAATTTGCCGCAGAATGCGAAGTGAAGGCAAAGGAAATTCAAGCACAGCTTCCGGCCGGCAT
This sequence comes from Flavobacteriales bacterium, assembly GCA_016124845.1. Lineage (NCBI taxonomy): Bacteria > Pseudomonadati > Bacteroidota > Flavobacteriia > Flavobacteriales > Flavobacteriales bacterium. Next base: position 13,942 of record WGMW01000042.1, on the reverse strand, counting down.
GGTGCTGAAGCCGTATTACAACCAATCAGAATTCGTAGGAGACAGTATTCACAGCGTGATAAAGACCATTTACGAAGGGCTGTTTCTGGCCCTGTTGGTCATGGTTGTCTTCCTGCGTTCGTGGCGGGCAAGTGTAGTTGTTCTGCTTACCATTCCGGTTACGTTGGCGTTTTCAATTCTTGTTCTCTATCTGGTGGGAATAACCATAAACATCATGTCATTGGGTGCCATTGCTGCATCCATCGGCCTGATCATAGACGATGCCATTGTCATCATTGAACAGATCTATCGGAAGCACGAAGACCATCCCGAAAAAGACCGTTTCCGTGTTGTGCACGAGTCCATCCATGAACTTTTTCCTGCCATGGTCGGGTCGTCATTGGCCACCATCGTCATTCACTTTCCCTTCGGGTTGATGAGCGGTTTGGCCGGTAGTTTCTTCAAAGAACTTTCCGATACGATGCAGCTCACCATGGTCACATCGTTCTTGGTCACGTGGTTATTGTTGCCCGTCTTTCACATTCTCATCGGTTTCAAAGCGCCTAAAAAAACGCATCACAGAACACAGGCAGAGAGCCTGAAAAGACTGCGATGGCTTACATGGTTCTTCAACAAACCGATCATTTCCTTTTTGCTGATAGGCGCTTTTCTGTTCTCGGCATGGTTCAGTTACGGCAAGTTGGAAACGGGTTTTCTGCCCGATCTGGATGAAGGCGCCATCGTGTTGGATTACTATATGCCTCCCGGCACCTCGTTGCGCGAAACCGACCGCGTTCTGAAGGAGGTTGAAAAGATCATTGTGGCACATCCAGAAGTGGACACCTATTGTCGAAGGACAGGAATAGCCATGCACTTTGGTGCCGTTCCTTCCAATTATGGCGATTATTCCATTCAGTTGAAGAAAGATCATAAGCGGAGTACGGTAGATGTGAGTGATGATCTTCGAAAAGAGATCTCGGCCAAATTCCCCGTTCTCAACATTGAATTTGGACAGCGTATTGCCGATCTGCTGGGCGACCTGATCAGCACCGCACAACCCATTGAGGTCAAGTTTTTTGGGGATGATTATTCGAAACTCCAGAACATTTCGCGCCAAGCGGAACAGATAGTGGAAAAAATTGACGGTCTGGCCGACATCGAAAATGGATTGGTGATCGCGGGACCTTCCATCATTTTCAAACCCGATCAGGCGTTGCTTGCGCAGTACAATATTCCGCTGCTCGACTTTCAGAACCAGTTGGCCGCATATACGGGGGGCGTAACGCTTGGAATGAATGCCAATCAGCCTGTTCCTTCTCCAGCGCAAGCTGCCCTCACCTCGGGTATTCAGGTAGGGCAGATGCAGGATGGGGAGCAAATGCGGAACATCACGCTCCGATTCAGCGATCTGCACCACAACGATCTACAGAAGATCGAGAATCAGCTCATTTTTCTGCCCGATGGCACTACGCGACCACTGAATTATTTCTGCGATGTGGAGGTTACCGAAGGTGAAACCGAGCTGAACAGGGAGAACCTGAAGTCGTGCGTTGTACTTACAGCACGGCTCAATAACCGCGATCTGGGCAGTGCCATCTCTGAAATTAAGAAACAGCTGAACGCCAAACTGGCCTTGCCCAAAGGCTATTATATTGCCTACGGAGGTTCCTATGCCGAACAGCAACGCTCGTTCACCGAACTGCTTACGATTCTCATTTTGGCCTCACTGCTTGTTTTTGCTGTGTTCATGTTCCTCTTTAAAGAATGGCTGTTGTCGCTGCTGCTCCTTTTCATCTCGGTTATGGGCATTTGCGGTTGCATAGTTGCGCTTTACATCACCAATATTCCGCTGAATGTGAGCAGCTACACGGGCATTATCATGATCGTAGGTATCTTGGCAGAGAACGCCATATTCACCATTGCTCAGTTCCAGGCCAATTTCAAGGAATCGAACAATATCGAAGAGTCCATAAAATACGCGATCGCGCTCCGCATCCGTCCAAAATTGATGACCGCCATCGGGGCCATTCTTGCCCTGATGCCGCTGGCACTCGGAATCGGGCTCGGTGCGCAGATGCAGCAACCGTTGGCCGTTGCCGTTATCGGTGGTTTTGTGGTCGGTCTGCCCATGCTGTTGTTGGTGCTGCCCACATTCCTATGGTTGCTCAACCGTTCGAAGATGCAACCCGATCAGGCTTCGTAATTGATCAATCCTCCGAAAACGTTACCAGCATTTTGCGGTATTCCGTGAAGAGCTTTGAGCGGCTGATGAAACCACGGTACTTGCCGTTTTCAAGCACAGGAAGGTTCCAAGCATCGGTGTCTCTGAATGTGTTCACCACTTTTTCCATGGTATCTGTCACCTCCACGGTACCGATGGGCTCCTTCATGAGTTCGGCCACCGTTACGGTTTCGTATCTGCTCGTATCGAACATGATCTCGCGGACATCATCCAGCACAATGACGCCCACCAGTTTCTCCTCATCATCCACCACAGGAAAGATGTTTCTACTTGATGCGCGGATGACGTTTACCAACTGTCCGAGGCTCATTTCTGGACGGACACACATCAGGTTCTTTTCCAGCAGTTGCTCGATGCGCAATAGGGTCAGCACATTTCTGTCGGAATGGTGCGTAAGGAGCTCCCCACGACTGGCCAATCGGAAGTTATAGACCGAATGCGCAAACAGGCTTCTCGCCATGAGGAATGACACCGAGACCGCGATCATCAGCGGTACGAAGAGTGAATAACCGTTGGTGATCTCGGCAATGAGGAAGATGGCCGTGAGCGGAGCGCGCATGTTGCCGCCCATCAGCGCGGCCATGCCCACCATGGTAAAGTTGATCACCGAGATGTTATCGAAACCGAGCATGATGCAGACCTTGGCCACAATAAAGCCGATGGTACTGCCCATAAAGAGTGTGGGTGCGAAGATTCCTCCGATGCCGCCAGAGCCAATGGTCACCGAAGTGGCGATGGCTTTGAAAACCACCACGCCACCAAGGAAAAGCAGCATCAGCGGCAGGTCGGATTCCAAGCCTACAAAGAGTGAACGCGTGAAAATGTGGGCGTAATGACCATCGATCAAGGAGTTGATCAGGTCGAAACCTTCACCGTAAAGCGGTGGAAAAACGAAGATGAGCAGTCCCAGCACGCTGCCACCGATGGCAATTCTCAGGTACGGGTTTCGCTGGCGTCCCAGCACTTTCCCGATGGAGAGAAAACTGACCGTGAAATAGACGGAGAACAGTCCAGCGATCAGGCCGAGCAGAATGTAAAACGGAACATCCATAAGCTGCATTCCTTCCGTAAGCGGAAAATGGAAAAGCGTGTCGTTGCCGAGAAAAAGGCGCGATGTGACCGATGCAGATGCAGATGCCATCAGAAGTGGGACCAGCGAGGTGGTGTTCAGATCGATCATGATCACTTCCAGCACGAAAACGATGCCCGCAATGGGCGCGTTGAAGATGGAGGAGACCGCACCGGCCGTGGCACAACCGATGAGCAGCGTCCGCATCTTAAAATCGAAGTGGAACAACCGTCCGAAGTAGGAACCGATGGCCGAACCTGTGATAACGGTCGGTGCTTCCAATCCCACCGAACCCCCGAAAGCAACGGTAAAGGGTGCGGTGATCAATGACGCATACGTGTGGAAACTCGGAATTTTCCCGCCAAGCCTGCTAAGCGAGTAGAGGATGATCGGCACTCCTTCGCCCACAGGTTTCCGAATGACCCAACGGATAATGGAGTAGGTGATAAGAATGCCCAGCGCGGGCAACACGAAATACATCAGGTGCTGAACCTTGCTGAAAAGTCCGTTGACAACCAACGTTTGGATAACATGCACCGTGTTCTTGATGGTGACCGCCACCAAACCCGATGTGAAGCCTACCAGCACGCTGAGGATAAGCAGAAAAGTGCGGTGCGAGATATTCTTCAACCGCCATTGAACAAACTCCCGAAGGAGCTTTTTAGAGCGATCGGCAAGAAAACGATATGTACGCGCGATCGTTTTCATAGTCAATTACAGCAGGTGTTCGTCCACAAACTCACGGACGCAGGCGTCACCGCCCTTTCGGTTCAAGATCACGTTCACTTTCTGTTTCACGGCTTCTACCGCATCGGCCGGGCAGCCCGTAAAACCGACCGCATCGATCACTTGCAGGTCGTTGATGTCATCTCCGATGTAGGCCACATTCACCAAGCTAAGATTCAGTTCGGAGCACCATTCATTCAGCACTTCCAACTTCTCGCGCGAGCCGACATAGACCCGTTTCACACCAAGCGTTTCAGCACGGTTCTTCACAATCGTTTCTTGACTTCCCGAACTCAGAAACGCTACTTCAAAACCTTTCTTCAACGCCACTTTGATGGCCATGCCATCCTTGGTGTTGAACTTCTTGAACTGGTCGCCACCTTCGGTGTAATACATGCCGCCATCGGTCATCACGCCATCCACATCCAGCACCAGAAATTTGATGTTGTGCGTGGCGAATTCTTCAAATGCGTCTTGGTGTGACATGATGCAAATTTAGGAAGCCCCCTACATCCCCCAAAGGGGGACAAAACTGATGAGGAAGCGTTGGATGGTTTTCAAACTTTTCGGTTTTCCTCTCCTTTGGGGAGGTCAGGAGGGGTTTATATAATCTCTCTCCCAATTGCCTTGGCAATCGGCCTTAACGTTCCAAGCAACTCGCGGAACTCATCGTGGTTCAGTTGCTGCGAGGCATCGCTCTTGGCCACTTTCGGGTTCGGGTGTACTTCCACCAGAAGGCCATCCACACCCATGGCCACACACGCGCGGCTCAGGTCTGGAACGCCATACGCGTAACCCATGGCATGCGATGGGTCGAGCACCAACGGCAGATTGGTGTATTCTTTCAGATACGAAACCCCGCAAAGGTCCAAGGTGAATCGCGTCTTCGTTTCAAAGGTACGGATGCCGCGCTCGCAGAGCATCACATTCTGGTTTCCGCCCGAAAGAATAAACTCAGCAGCCTGTACGAATTCCTGCAAGGTGGTGCCGAAACCGCGCTTCAACAGCACGGGCTGTTTTGCTTTTCCGCACTTCTTCAGAATACCGTGGTCGTACATGGATTTGGCCCCGATCTGAATGATGTCCGCATACTCGATGATGTCATCGATCTGCGTGGCATCGCGCACTTCGGTAATGATGTTCAACCCGAACTCATCGCGCATTTTGGCAAGGAGTTTCAACCCTTCCAATCCCATTCCTTGGAACGAATAGGGCGAGGTGCGTGGTTTGTAAGCTCCCGCACGCAACGTGCTGATGCCCAATTCTTTCATCAGCGAAGCGGAGGAACGGATCTGGTCTTCGCTTTCTACCGAGCATGGTCCGCCAATGACAACCGTGTTGTTCGTGTTGCCACCGATGGCCACTTTTCCGAGTTGGATCTGACGGGTTTCCTTTCTGTATGCACGGCTTCCCAACTGCAGGTCGCTTTCCATTGCAAAGAATTCGTCCGTGTAGTTTTCCAGTTCTGTAGGTAATTCTTTTACGGACGAACTGTTTATAAGCACAAATCGACTTCCATCATTGATGCAGAAAGCCTTTGCTTTCTCGGCCAATTCGTGCGCTTTTGTTTCGCTTAAGTTCGCATTCAGGTTGATGATCATGCTTCTCCTTTAATGAGGTCGTTGAATGTGAGTGAGCCCGTCAACTTTCCTTCAGCATTCGTGACAGGCAGGTAATTAATGGGTATTGATTGATGACGGACGAAGCGCAGCAGTTCGGTCACGGTCATGTCTTCTTTAACTGTGATCGGTTTTGCATTGATAAGCGATTCAACTTGCAATGCATTCAGATTATCAATGCTTCTTAGAAACCCTTTCCGTACATCGGCATTGCTGATGATTCCGCTCAGAAAACCTGCTTTGTCAACGACTGCAGTAAACGCCATTTTTGCATCCTCAATGGATTGAAGCACGTTTTTCAGCGTCAGTTCAGATAGGTTGACGGTCGGGGTCTCGTCAATATCCCGCATAAAATCCGCCACTCGATAGTACGAATCCACCTCTGCGTTCTTCAGATTCAGCATGGCTCCGCCCACCGAATCCTGCTTGAACAGGTACGAACCCGAAACTGCGCAATGCACGCCAAGATTTCGCAGAATGAACGACACTTCGGCATTCACACCGCCATCCACATGCACCTGCTTGTTCGGGAATTTCCGTTTGAACTCGCGGATGCGTCTGAAATTCTGCTTATTGAATGTGCCGCCACTCACGCCTGGTTCAGTGGCCATCAATAGCACGAAATCGCAGCTGTCTGCAAATTCCGCAAACGCCTCCAACGGTGTTTCGGAAGTGAGCGCCAATCCCAATTTCTTGAACCCGATGGAAGGAAGTTCGCGGCTTCCGTTCAGGTTCTCGTATTGGATGGTGAGGTAATCGACAGGATGAACCTTCAATACCTTTTCGTATCGCTTGGGTTCCTCATAGATCAGGTGCAGGTCGATGGGCAATTTTGAGACAGAACGGATGGCTGAAACGTCATCGAACACACGCACATCATCAATACAATCGATGTGCAGCAGATCGGCATGGTGCGCCTCCAATTCCTTCACCGTTTCCAGAATGTCGTTGTTTCCGTTGGCGTATATGGAAGCTGAAATGCGCATCTATCGTGGCGCAAAAGTAGGGTTATTCCTTGTCAACCTCAGGTTCAGAAGCTGTGTTCTTTTCGATGTTTTCCAGCGTGGTGGAATCATTCTTCACCGTGATCAGAAATTGCCCTTCGGGAGTGTTCAGCAGGCGCTGCTTCGGCAAGTTTTTGTACGGGTCTTCCAACGAATCATCCTCCTCTTCCATGAGTTCGGGATCGGGAACGTTCTCATCATCCAGGTAAAATCCATCTTCAGAAACCTCATAGAATTCTTCATCCAAAGGTTTGCCTTTGAAACGTTCCCAGAGGTTGGAAGGCCCCACGAAAAAGAACTTGTAAGCCAAGATGGCCAAGATGGCCGTGAGAAGGACAAGGGCTATGTTCCGCGTCAAACTCATTTGTTCTTCGATTTCTCGTAGCGTTTATAGACCCATTCGATGACCATGCAGAATGCAACAATGGCAGCAGCTACGACCACGCCCGTGAGATTGTCCGAGAGTTGCTGATTAATGAGGACGGCCAGCGCAATGGCACATAGGATCGCACCCAGAATCGGCAGAAACTTGTTCCCACCGATCTGGTCGGAAAGTTTGAAACCGACCAGGTTCACCGTTCCGAAAATGATAAGGAACCCCACGCTACCTGCGGTGGAAATGCTTTCCAGTTTCAGCACGTTGACCAAGATGATGGTGACGATGCTGGTGATCAACAGCCCGATGGGCTCATTCCAAAATGTGGAGGCAAAGTGACGCGGCAGCTCGTCATCTTCCGCAATCTCAAAATTGACGCGGCTACCGCCATACAGCGAGGCATTGATGGCCGAAAAGGTGGAAATGAGGGCAGCAACGGTGATGATGGTGAATCCTACCTGACCCAGCATCGGTTTGGCCGCTTCGGCAAGCACGTAATCTTGCGCAGTGGCAATGGCCGAGAAGGGAAGCGAACCGACCGTGACCACGGCAATGGCCATGTAAAGCAGGATGACGAAAATGACCGAAAAGTAGTAGGCGCGCGGTACATTCTTGTTTGGGTCGATGATGTCGGGAGCTGCATTCGCGATCAGCTCAAAACCTTCGTACGCCACAAAGATGACCATGCCGCCTGCAAAGAGTTTGATCGGGGTTTCCCAATGTTCGGGCGATAGCTGCGGCAGGTTGGCATTGCCGATAAGACCGTAGGCCCCGATGCCCACGAAAGCAAGGAGAATGATCAGTTTGGTGATGACCGCAAACGACTCGATCTTTCCCACAATTACAATGCTGTAGTAGTTGATGATGGTGGCAAGCACGATGATTCCCGTGGCGTAAATGTGGAAGTCGATGCTGCGATTGCCCGTTATCTCCCAAAGGTTCGGAGCGTAGGAGCCGAATGCCGAAGCATACAGCGAGAGCATGATGATGTAGCTGATCCAAAGTAGGTTATTGATGCCACCGCTGAAAACGGAGATGCCGAATCCTTGATTGATGAACTTGACGGTACCGCCCCTGTCGGGAAAGGCCAGCGAAAGATTGACGTAGCTGTAGGAAGTGATCAGAGCGAGCAATCCTGCGAAAAGGAATGCAATTGGAGTTCCTCCCTGCGCAATGGAAACGGCCAGACCGAGTACTGCGAAGATGCCGCCACCGACCATGCCACCGATTCCGATGGACATTGCTTCACGCAGGCCGATCTTCTCCTTCATTCGGCCAAAGTTAGAACTTGAAGAGGTCGGAACTCAGGTAGCGGTCGCCACGGTCGCAGGTAATGCAGACGATGGTGCCGCTTTCGAGTTCTGAGGCCACTTTCAGCGCAGCCGAAAGCGCGCCTCCGCTGCTCATTCCTGCAAGAATTCCTTCTTCGCGGGCCATTCTGCGGGTGATGTCGGTGGCGTCATCCTGACTCACATCCACAATGCGGTCCACGCGTTCCGCGTCAAATATTTTCGGTAGAAATTCAGGAGACCAACGTCTGATACCTGGAATGCTGGAGCCATCGGTCGGTTGTGTACCCACAATCTGAATGTTCGGGTTCTGTTCCTTCAGGTAGCGTGAAACGCCCATGATGGTCCCAGTGGTTCCCATCGCTGAGACAAAATGGGTGATCTCGCCTTTCGTGTCGCGCCAAATTTCTGGGCCAGTGGTCTTGTAATGTTGTCCCCAGTTATCGGGATTGGCGAACTGATTCAGCATGAAGTATTCGCCTGTGGCGGCCATTTCTTCCGCCAGCTGGCGCGAGTATTCGATGGTCTTGGCAGCAGGTGTCAGGATTACTTCTGCACCGTAGGCTTTCATGGTCTGAATGCGTTCCTCTGTGGAATTATCGGGCATGATGAGGTGCATTTCCACACCTTTCAGCTGCGCGATCATGGCCAAGGCAATTCCCGTGTTGCCACTTGTAGCCTCCACCAGTTTATCGCCCGGTTTGATATCACCCCGTTTCAATGCTTCAGAGATCATGCCGTAGGCAGCACGGTCCTTCACGCTTCCGCCCGGGTTGTTGCCTTCCAGCTTGCAGAAAATGCGCACGTTCGGGTTCGTGTTCAGGTGTTGGATCTCTACCAACGGTGTGTTTCCGATAAGACTTTCGATTCCCATGGGTTACGAATTACGAATAAGTGCAAATATGCGAATGAGCTACAGCACAGGCATTGCCGTTGCCCAACATTTCAACGTTATAAACTCTCTCAACTGATCAACTCTTAATGGTGATCCTGTCCGTTTCCCCGCTTTCATCGCTCATGCTGGCGCTGTAATAGACCTTGCTTCCAGCAGGAACGCTTCGTGTGAGCCACACATTTCCACCGATCACCGAACCGCGGCCTACAACCGTGTTGCCGCCTAAGATGGTGGCGCCAGCGTAGATCACCACTTCATCTTCAATGGTCGGGTGGCGTTTGGAGGTGGCGTCTTTCTTGTCCACGCTCAACGCACCCAGCGTTACGCCCTGATACAGCTTCACGTGGTTGCCGATAATGGTGGTTTCGCCCACAACAACACCTGTTCCGTGGTCGATACAGAAATACGCACCTATGGTGGCCGAAGGATGGATGTCAATTCCGGTCTGCGTATGCGCATATTCGGTCAGCGCACGCGGTACCAAATGTGTTCCCATCCTATCCAATGCATTGGCAATTCGGTAGGCGCAGATGGCATAGAAACCAGGGTAGGAGCGTGCCACCACCTGCTTGGTCTTGGCAGCTGGATCGCCAAGGAATGTGGCTTCCAGATCTTTGTCCAATGCTTCTTTGATTGTAGGAAGCTGATGGAAAAACCTTGTCACGGTTTCCTCTGGATTCACTTCCGAACAGGAGCAAAGAATGTCGTTCAGCAGCGATTTCAATCCGTCATAATGCACTTCAAAATCGCCCAGATCCTCAAACTTGGAAGTGCTTCTTTCCGGATAGAGAATGCCCAGAAGTTCGTTCAGCCATTTGGCCACAACTTCTGGCGACAGGCATTTTCCCGTCTTCTGGTGCTGCTCGAACAGCGCTTTTATGAATGATTCCTCTGACATGAAGTTGGCGCGAAGTTAACACGGCCGGTTCATTCAAACCTGCCAGATCCAATAAACATCAGCTATCTGGATCTGTTCCGGCTACTTCTTCCCCCGCTTCTGAGGGGTGACCTCTTGCTTTTCAGGCCCGTTCACGTATTGCAATGCCACCTTCATCGGTATGCGTTTGCGTTTGTTGAAGGCGGTTACGAACGCATCTCCCAACCCTTGCTGCTGTAGCATGTCGCGGTGCGCCTGTGCTTCTTCGTAGGTGTCGAATTTCCCTGCGGTGAGAATGGTGAGGTCGTTCTCGCGGAACTCCTTCAACTTGTCCACCTCGAAATAATACTTGCGGAGGTCTTTGGGCAGCGTTTCGGCAAAGGCACCTATCTGCACACGGAACTCGATCTTCCCTTTCAGGTTCGGGGCAATGCTCAGGTCGTTCAGGCTCATCACTTCTTCGCCATACGTTTCGGGTTGGTTGATGTCCACAATAAAGGCATCGGGATAACCTTTTGCCCGTACCTCGGCCAGCAGTTCCTCCGCCTGTGAACGGAACGTCAGGTTGCCGATCACATAACGGTAGATCTTGTTCTCATCCACATACACGCCCACATTCTTCAGGTCGTGAAACTCGGTGGTGTAATTCGGTTTGAGCGATGCGCCCACCTGCACGCCATACAGCATGGAAGCCGTTGTGAAATTCACCTCGCGGGTCACCACTTCGGGCTCATCGGGCTGCATGCTCACCAAACGATCCTTCAGGTAATTGGCCGAACTGGCGTGTTCCGTATTCCGCGTTTTTATCTCCTGCGCCATGCGCATCGGTTCGTGGCAGAGCTCGATCCATTTCACGGCCTCGTTGGTGTAGAACGGGTCGCCCTGCGAATACACCTCCACAAACTTGTCGTAACGCTCCTTGGCCTTCTCACATTCCTTCATTCGGCTGTAGCCGATAACCAGGTAATACCAGCAGAATTCGGGTTCGCCCATGCCCGGGTCGAGGTCCGTTTTGCTGTAATCGGCCGCGGCCTTTTCCAAGTAGTTGATGGCCTCCTCAATGCGCAGACCTTCCTTAATGAGGCACATGCCGAGGAAGTAATTGGTAGCAGCCGATTGCGGGTCGTTCTTGATCAGGTCTTCCAGTACGGGAATCGCATCCCGTGTGCGGTTGGATGCCACCAACAGCTTGGCCTCCTCCAAGGGCGAACCATCCTTGGCCACGCCAAGTTGCACGGATGCAACATTCAGAAAGAGGGAAATGAGGATGAGGCTACGTGTTTTCATCTTGCTCCATGTGTTTGTTCAGTTTCACCGAGGTCTTGCCCTTGCGCATCCGCATGTTCACCATCTCCACAATGAGCGAGAAGGCCACAGCGAAGTAGATGTATCCCTTCGGAACGTGGAATCCGAGCGCATCGAGCACCAGCATAAAGCCGATGAGGATGAGGAATGCCAGTGCCAATATCTGCAAGGTCGGGTGTTTGTTGATGAAACGGCTGATGGCGCCCGAGAACAGCATCATCACGATCATGGAGATGATCACCGCCCCGATCATGATGAGCACATGCTCCGTAAGACCGATGGCCGTGAGAATGGAATCGAAGCTGAAAACCATGTCCAACGCCACAATTTGCACCAAGGCCGCGCCCAAGGTCAGTCCCGTTTTCATGCCCTTTTCCTGGTCATCGTTCTCGCCTTCCAGTTTGTGGTGGATCTCTGAGGTGCTCTTGCCCAACAGGAACAATCCTCCCGCCATCAGGATCAGGTCGCGGCCGCTGAAGTCTTGTCTGAAGAGGGAGAACAACGGCTCGGTAAAACCGATGATCCACGTAATGCCCAGCAGCAGCCCGATGCGGAAGATGAGCGCCAGCCCCAGCCCCAGGTTGCGCCCCTTGGCCTGTTGCGCCTGTGGCAGCTTATCGGTAACAATGGAAATGAAAATGATGTTGTCGATACCAAGCACGATCTCCAAGAACGTAAGCGTCAGCATGGCGATCCACGTCTCCGAATGCAAGAATATTTCCATGCAATGAAGATATTTCGGCCATATACCGAAACACCGCCACCCGCCAGCGGTTTGCTCACATGGGGGTGTTAATTAGTAGAAATGAGACAGTTTGAAGCACGCGTTGCAACGGTTTGCAGCTACAAGAGGTTGGCGATTTTAACCACAAATGTTGATGCGGAGAACCAAACTTTGGTTAAGCACAAATGTGTCTGCGGAGCACCGAACCGCCAATTTCTTGTGTGCTGTTGTGCGTTCGCTTTTTATTGTTTGTAAAATTCAATTCGTTTAATTATTTCTTGTCCCGATTTATTCAAGTTGGTCAAGTTGTATTTGAAAACGCTTTTGTCTGTGAATAAAACAAGAGTTGTCACCAAACGTCTACCACCACCTTTTTCCATTAGTAAATATTCAGTTATGTCACCCCATTCAAAAGCCTGTTTGCCAAGTTTAATTTTGTCTTTGTCAATAAAGATTTTGTATGACCATTTTGGGTTTAAGAAAAAAGTCCAAAGAACAAGCCCAATCCAAACAGTAACAAGTAATAAGGACACAATTGAAATTGGTAATAGTATATTCTGAATCACAAGTAGAAAAACAGAAAACCAACCAAACAGTCTTAAACAAATAAACAATATGGCAATAAGTCTTCGAAATTTTGAAGGTCTAACAACAAAAGTCTGCTCAAGATTCTTATGTTTTACAATTGTAGTTATGTCTTTAGCGAAGTAAAATACAGGAAAGTTGTCGTAACTCCTTTCCAACCAATTGCATTTTGATTTCTCTTCGTTCATAAATTCTTGAACTACATTCATATTTTGGATGTCTCGCTAAAGTGACGCATAACGGTTAGGCTATGGGGCGTGTCCCGCAGGGCATGCACTATAGCCGTTGTTGTAGCGCGTTTTTCTTTTTTATCTCATGTACTCGTTTTTGTGAACTTTACCTATTGTGTCGTTAGTACTATTCACTAAGTAAAAGTTCTTTCCCCCGGAAAACTCCGTTTCGTAATCTTCAACAAGTACTCGATTTAATTGGTCATCCGTTCTTAAGTCTGTAACGCTGAATTCTATGGTCCTTAAAAGGTCAAAGGGCATGTAAAAAGGCATAGAATTCAACCTGCCAATTCTCTTACTTTTTATTTTTTCCAATTGCGATTTTATTTCCTGCAACTCAATAATTTTTTGGTTGAATACATTTAATGAATCTGATGCTTCTCCCCTCCACGGGCCCGCTTCGGTAATTAGACTATCGTATCTTCTTATGACCTGTTCAACGCAAAATCTAAAATCAAGACTGTCCCATACAATTTGAAGCTCAGATTTACAGTCAATAGCAGAGGCCTCTCGTGACGACCAGATAGAAGTTACTGTATAACTGTTGTCAAAACCATCGTCCTTTGTGCCTTTCAGGTCGATACGGTGTTGAATGATTGTGTTGTCATAAATCTCGTACTCAATTCTTAGAGAGTCGCCAAACACTTCAACTTTCGAAACATTGTCGAAGTGGTTGGCTTGTTCCGTTGACATTTCATTCTGGCCGTTGTCAGTTGGTGCGGAGCAAGCACTAAGAATTGAAATTAATACTATCAGTGTCCAGGTTCTCATTTTAATGCGCTACAACGGGTACCGCTAAAGATAATGCGTTAGAAACTTCCGTCCTTTCGCCATGCACAAACAGCGTAGAACGAAACTGAGCCCGACTGACGTACTGTCACAAGCATTAGATTTTAGCGGGTGTGCCCGTTGCACAACCCAAATATACCTGTTGAAAACTCAGTTTTCCATGATCTTGACTTTTTGCGCGGTCGGTCCGACCTTCGGTAGATGCAAGGCAAGAAGAAGTATTCGGAGAAGCT
>WGMW01000041.1 GCA_016124845.1 Flavobacteriales bacterium | reverse complement strand
CTAAGAAGTGGAACACACCCGTCTTGGATTGGAAACAGACATACTCACAGCTAATGATCATATTTGAAAACCGATTGACACAACCCTGAAGGTTGGCCGCGGCCAACCTTCAGGGTTGACACAGTTCGCTGAACAGACCCGATAAAACCCGACCATTCCAGCGCCCCCAAAGCAAGGGAAACCATTTCCTTAGCAACTTCCACTTCTTCCTTTGCTTAGAAAATCTCTTCTCTTGCTAAGGCAAGCATTTCTCATACAAGGGAAGCCTCTGCCTTAGCTATGTGAAGCATTTCTTTTGCTTGGCGCGTCCTTTCTCTTGCTATTGAAACCATTTCTTTAGCTAAGAAAACCATTTTACAAGCTAAAGAAATGGTTTTCCAAGCATGTGATTTCAACGATTGAACGATGGAATAAACCCCACCGAATACAGTCTTACAGACTAATTTCTGTATGGCCGAGCATCGATAGAGTACCCGGAAAGCGACCACAGCTGAAACCGGAAGTCCTGCACCGTACCAATTGCGTCTGTTGCGTACTCTCTTTCACAAGGCAACAACCCTATCTTACTTGTCTTTTTAAAAAATCGATTGTTATCGAGCTCATCATGTGCGCAGATAACATTCGGAGTTGACGGCTTAATTGTTTCTTCCGACCTCCATTCTGAGATACTTTCTTCTATGCACCCATTGTTCTGAGCATAGCATCCACCCGTTATCATGAAAATCAAAAGGCAGGTAAAAATCATTCGTTCAATCGTTCTCATCTCTTGTTGATCTTTGATTAGGTGATTTGAAGTTCGAGCATGCACAGTTTTCTGTCAATCTAAATTACACCGATAAATTACGTTTCTACGATGGGTTGAATCAATAAAAGACTGCGAAATCCCACTTATCCGACCGAATCGTCAACCCTCTATCAGAATCCTCTGGTACATTTACTGTAACATTCGTTGATCAAGTGTTTTTATCATCAACCACAAAAAGAATAATATCACAGCGTTCATCCATGTTCTCAGTGAAATCGGAATTTAACATCAAAATAACAAAAACCACCTTGTAAGGGCAAAGATGAATCCCGAACTTAGGAAACCTCATTTAACCCCTATTTTTCATGCTTATCTCTTTTATTGGCGGAGTGGTGCTTTGGACATTTTTGGAGTACGTACTTCACCGTTTTCTCGGTCACGAACACAAAGGCAAGAACTTCTTTAAGGACGAACACCTTATCCATCACCGCAAGGTGCATTACTTCGCTCCTGCTTACAAAAAGATCGGAGCAGCAGCCATCGTCTCGGTCATGCTGTTCATCACGCTGAATGTGATCCTTCATTGGTCGCACACATTTGCCTTCTTATTGGGACTGATGGGAATGTATGGGCTGTATGAGACCACGCATGCCCGCTTTCACAAGAAAGGACCTGTTGCCAAGCCCTTCATCATTCTCAGGAAGCATCACTTCTATCATCATTTCCACCAACCAAAGATGAACCATGGCGTTACCACCCGTTTCTGGGATCGCGTTTTCGGTACGTTCCATCGGGTGGAAACAGTGAAGGTTCCACGGAAAATGACCATGGAATGGCTGATGAGCGGAGAAGAGATCGCCCCTGCCTATGAAGCACATTTTCAATTGAGATGACCTTCTCTTTTCGGGCGGAGTGCAACGAAGCCGCGACATCTCCAAATTCCTCCGTTTCTTCCGAAATGACAACTCCTTTCGCGAAGAAGCCATGAGTGGTTACTTTCGAGCTCCGAAAATCCTTTTATGAAAGCTGATTTAACATTACTGATGGCATGCCCGACAATGCGGGCGAGTTCACATCTTCCTTCTACAAACGCTTTGCGCTGCGGAAGAATACCGAACCGCTGCAACTCTCCGAGCAGGTCAGCAAGGATTTTTCATTCCCCACCTTTTACAAGGATGTGACCTGCGGCATCGGCATCTTCATGTGCAATTACCAAGAAGCACAAAAAGTACTTCCGCATGCAAGTATGAAACCTGTTCGGATGCCAGGCAATCGGGCCGTGGTCATCTTCTCGTGTTACGAATACAGGACGGTAATGAACATGAAGCCCTACAACGAGATCGCCATGACCATTCCGTTGCTCATCAACCCAAGCATCAGCGTGCCTGTGCTTCCGTTGGTATCAAAGGCGTTCAAGAATTTCGGTTACCATGTTTTCTCCATGCCCGTAACCCTGGAAGAGAACAGAATACGCGGACAGAAACTGTGGGGCATTCCCAAGGTGACCGAACGAATTGACATTGAACAGAAAGACGGTTTTTCAACCACCGTGGCATTTGACGAGCACGATAAGGAATACTTCCGTTTGAAAATCCCGATGGAAGGCAAGCCCGAAAGCTTTGATGAGACAGGGTTTCTGTATTCGGTAAGAGAGGGCGAACTGGTGAAGGCGCAAACGAATTTCAAGGGCGATTTCAACGTGAACAAACACATGGGGCTGCTGTTGAGCAAAGGCACAAGGAGCAACGACCCGCTGTTGACGTTAGGCGATTCGCCAAGAGCAGAAATTTTGAAGAGATTGGAAATTGAGGAGAGCGTATTCCAAACGCGTTGGTGCGCAAACATGGAAGCATGCTTCGACCTTGGAGAAGTTGTTTCCGTTTAAATGAGAAAAGACATTCGTCCACAGACCACAGATCACAGACCCAAGCGACCCTTAGGCCATATCATGAGTATGAGCCGTGGTCTATGGCCCCTTGACCATCGACTTTTTCTGTTTTTCTTCTTCTCTATTTTCATTGCGGGTTGCGCCATTCCCATAAAAAGCATCGTTTACCTGCGGCCCGACCTCAAGGATCACAAGCGCATGCATTCGCTGAAAGTGAAAGCACCGGACGAGTCGTTCTGCTTTGCGCAATATCAGAAGTCGGGTTTCGGAGACCGCATCAAGGTCAACGATTGGTCGCCAGCGGTTGTTCCACTTTGGCGCAGCCTTAATGAACTGGTAAAGGCACACCCGAACCAAGCGTTGGTCATCATTCGCAACGATACCATTCTGTACCAGCATTACGACCAAGGTGAGAACAGAAGATTGCATCCCTCCTATTCCGTGGCCAAGTCCTTCACCTCGGCTTTGATGGGATTCGCCATTCAGGACGGGCTCATCGCTTCGCTGGAAGAATACGTGAACGATTACCTGCCCGACTGGAGCAAGGACCCGCGCTGGAAACGCCTCAAACTGAAGCATCTCATCAATCACACTTCAGGAATTGAACACCCGCTTACAGTGGATGGCCTGCTTTACTACGGCAGTTACTTGGGGCGCGCCAAACGCTTTATCGAATTCAAGCACGAACCTGGCACCAATCAGGCATACATGAACATGAACATCTGGATCCTTAGTCAGGTGTTGGAGAAGGTAACAGGTGCACCGCTTAGCGAATACATGCAGAAAAAGCTCTGGATTCCGTTGGGGATGGAAAGCGATGCACTTTGGACAGCCGACAGAAAAGACCGCATCAAATCGTACTGCTGCATACAGGCCACCGCGTTGGACTATGCCAAGTTCGGAAGGTTGTATCTGAACAAAGGGAAATGGAACGGTGAGCAATTGCTGAATGAGGAATGGATAGACAATACGCTGAAGCGCGACACTACCGAGGGCGGCACCTACGGCTACCACAACTGCTGGTACATCGGCTATAAGCAGTACAACGATTTCATGGCCATTGGCCTGTACAAGCAGCACATCTACATCAATCCCGATAAGAACATCATCATCATCTCGATGAATGAGCGACCACGCTCTGCGGCTCAAAAAGCATTGAACTGGGAAGACATTTTCCGCCAGATCGTAGATCAACTCTGAAGTTGACGGGGGTCAATTCTGCTTAAAAATATCGCGGTTACTTTCATTGCGCATTCAACCGCCACCATGAAAAAGACCGCCATCGTTCTCTTTGCCTCCATTCTGGCCATTCCTGCCATTGCCATCTACTTGGCCGACCCATTGACCGCACTCCAAGTGGAAGCCATCCGCTCCACCGTTTCGGTGTATGCCGTGGTGGCCTTTCTGTGCTTTCTCCTCAGCGAAGTGACCAAGAATTACAGCCAAGTGGATAAGCTCTGGAGCATCATCCCCATTTTTCATGCGTGGAACATGGCCTCCATTGCTGGATTTAACGAACGTACCGTTCTGATGGCATCGCTGGTCACCGTTTGGGGCATCCGCCTCACACTGAACTTTGCGCGAAGAGGCGGCTATTCGTGGAAGTTTTGGGAAGGCGAGGAAGATTACCGCTGGAAGGTGCTGCGGCAGCGGTTCAACTTCAAACATGGTTGGATGTGGAGCCTCTTCAACCTCTTCTTCATCTCGTATTACCAGTTGGGCATCGTCCTCGTTATCACTTACCCCATGCTCTTTGCATTGGACAGCACCGAACCATTGGGAGTCTTCGACATGCTGGTTACCGCCATCATGCTCGGTTTTATCATCTTCGAGACCATTGCCGACAACCAGCAATGGAGATTCCAAACGGAAAAGCACCGTTTTATGAAAGAGACCGGCAAGAAAGGGGACGATTTTGAAGGCGGCTTCAACCAGCGTGGGCTTTGGAGCCTTTCGCGGCACCCGAACTATTTTGCAGAGCAGAGCATCTGGATCACGTTCTACCTGTTCAGCGTAGTGGCCACGGGCATCTGGTTCAATTGGTCCATTATTGGTGCAGCGCTCATTGTACTGTTGTTCAAGAACAGTTCCGATTTCAGCGAGGAGATAACCGCCAAGAAGTACCCATTGTATGCCGAACGGCAGAAAACCGTTCCCCGGTTCATTCCTGATTTCCGTAGGCTGCTTAGGAAGCCCAAGAAGCTTTCAGCTGAACTTTAACGAATCGTAAAGTCGATTCAACTATTTCACGATCAACTATTTTCGTTGCTTCAAACTCTTTACCATGAAACATATTTCCATTCTGACCTTATTCATTTTCACCTTCTTTTCGGGCTTCGCCCAGAACGACATCTCGACCCGTAGCGATGTAAGCGCTGAACTTGCCCCGTTCTACCACGGTGTGGCCTCGGGCGACCCGCTGTCTGACCGTGTCATCATCTGGACACGCTACACACCCGATGTATCTGCCGACCCTGTTACCATCAACTGGGAAGTGGCCACCGATACCGGTTTCACAAACGTGGTGCAGAGTGGCACCTTCGATACGGATGTGGACCGCGACTGGACCGTGAAGGTGGACGTTAGCGGCCTACAGCCGAACATGTGGTACTTCTACCGTTTCGAATATGGTGGTGATCACTCCCTTGTCGGAAGAACAAGGACAGCCCCCACGGGCATGGTCGATTCGCTGCGCTTTGCGGTGGTTTCCTGTTCTGATTATGTGGACGGCTTCTTCCACGGCTATCGTGAGATAAGTCAACGCAACGATGTGGATGCCGTGATCCACTTGGGAGATTACATCTACGAGAACGGTTCGGTGGGTACCATTGGCCGACCTCACGAACCAGAGGCACGTATCACCGAACTGGACGATTACCGTCAGCGCTACTCACAGTATCGCTTGGACCCTGACCTGCGCTGTGTACACCAGATGTACCCTTTCATCAATGTGTGGGATGACCACGAACTGGCAAACAATGCTTGGATGGGCGGTGCCGAGGCACACGACCCTGCCACCGATGGCAACTGGGAAGACCGCAAAGGTTTTGCCGCCCGTGCCTACCACGAATGGATTCCCTTCCGCGAGCCGAATGCGAACGATTCGCTACAGATATACCGCACGCAGCAATGGGGCGACCTCGTTGACCTTTTCATGGCCGACACACGCATTATTGGCCGCGATGAGCAGAACGCCAATGCCATTGACGACCCCGACCGCCACATCTTGGGTGAGGCTCAGTTGGGTTGGCTTACCAACGAGATGGCCAACAGCACTGCCCAATGGAAAGTTCTGGGTCAGCAGGTAATGATGGGCGCATTGGAAATTCCATTCATCGGCATACCGCCTGCAAGCGAGGATTCGTGGAACGGCTACCGTTGGGAGCGCGAGAACTTCTACGATACCGTTCTGGTACATGATATTGAAAACCTGGTGGTGCTTACCGGAGACATCCATACCGCGTGGGCCATGAACCTTGAGAAGGACAACAGCAAGGTGGGTGTGGAATTCGTCTGCACCAGCATCACCACGCAGAACTCGCCTCTGCCCGTTCCTGTTTCGGCCATCTCTGGTGCCAACCCGCACATCAAGTATGCGAAGCTTACGGGCCACGGCTACTACATTCTCGACATCAACCACGACCGTGTGCAAGCTGACTTTCAGTGGGTGGGCGACATTGAGAATGCCAATGACATGAGCGCCACCGAAGGGCCTTACTGGTACACCACCGACCAATCGCGGGAGCTGACCGAGGCCAACGCTGCTTCCGTGCCACGTGCCGAAATGCCGATACTACTTCCTCCCAACAGCTGCATGAGCGTAGAGGACACCTCAGGCACGGGCATTGCGGAGCAGCCCATTGCGGCCGTTATCGGCACCTACCCCAACCCGTTCTGGGAGAACTTCCTTATCAAGACCTTTCTGTTCGATAACCAACCGGTAACGGTGCAGGTGTTCGATGCCAAAGGAGCGTTGGCCATCGACCAAGGAACCACCAAGCTCAACCAAGGACTGCATTACATTCAGGTAAGTGGCAGCGACCTTCCCAAAGGCACCTACTTCCTGAAACTACAGATAGCCGACAAGCTCTATACCCGACAGGTGGTGAGGATGTGATTCAAGACCTCCGATTCAGGCCGATCGGTCGCTCTTCCGCAAGTGCTTCGGACCTTCTGGGGTATAATTCTGAATAAGCGTCTTGATGTGGTCATCCTCAATGGCAATAAGTCGCTTCTTGTACAGTGAACCGATGGCTTTCTTAAAAGCCTTTTTACTCATACCCAATTGCGCTTCAATATCTTCTGGCGAACTCTTGTCTGAGAGATACATCATCCCGCGGTTCTGATTGAGCATATCGAGGATCTTCTGCGCATTCGGTTCAATACTGGCAACACCTAAGGGTTGCAGGCTCACATCGATCTTACCGTCTGGACGAATCTGTTTGATGTAGCCTTTGCGCTCATCGCCAATATCAAGGTCTTCGAACACCTCATTATGGTACACCAATCCTCCATACTTCTTGTTGATCATGACCTGAAAACCCAATTCGGTCTCGTTGTAAACCACCAGATCGACCTCCTCTCCCAAGTGGAGTTGAATGTTCTTCTGATCGAACAGCTTTCCTACTCGCGGTGTGGCGGCCAATCTGCCCGTCTGCTCATCAAGGTAAAGCCCTACGAGGTAGCGTTCCCCCACATGCATGCGCTCCACCATTTCGGCATACGGTACGAAGACGTGCTTCTCCAGACCCATGTCCAAGAAAGCACCTACGCGGCTCACCTGTTTCACTTCCAGCGTAGCGAAATCACCCAATGTAATGAGCGGTTTGAGCGTGGTTGCAACAGGCCGTTCGTCCGAATCGAGGTAGATGAACACCTCTACCTCCTGCCCTTCCTGCATGCCAGGTTTCAGATACTTGTTGGGAAGTAGAATAACATCTTCGTGATCGGCATCGGGTTCACCCAAATAGGCACCCACGCTTGTGAAACGATGAATGGTAAGTGTGTTGTATTCGCCCAGCTTGAACAAAAGAGGAATTAGATTTAGCCATTCCCCTCTTGAGAGGGGTTAGGGGTGTGTATTTCAGTATGCAAAGCTAATCAGTTGAACCAAGCCGGCTTTCAATCCAACCATCTATTCGAAGAACCACAGCATCGATATCAAAGAAAACCTCATCATCATGAAATCTTAGGATGGTGATTCCCAACTCTTGCATTCTCTTGTTCTTCTTTTCATCACGAAGTTGCACTTCATCCAACAGATGACTATAACCGTCCAATTCAATTCCCAGCATCAATTCGTTACAGAAAAAATCAAGAATATAGTTATCAATTGGTTTTTGCCGATGGAAATCATAGCCAAGTCGTTGTCTGCCTTTAAGACGTTTCCAAAGCCATATTTCAGATTGGGTACTGTTGTTCCTTAAATGCCTGGCAAACTCTTTGAGTTTGGGATTGTATAGAATGATCTTGCGCGTCATTTTAAGAGTAAGTTATGAAAAAGACACACCCCTGCCCCTCTTCAAGAGGGGAAACACAATCTAAAGCTCTTTTCTAAGTCTGGCAACTGGAATACCCAATTGCTCACGGTATTTGGCCACGGTTCTTCGGGCAATGTTGTAGCCCTTGTCGTTCAGCAGTTCGGCCAGTTTCTCATCAGCCAACGGCTTACGCTTATCCTCTGCCTCAATGGCGTCTTCCAGGATCTTCTTCACCTCACGGCTGCTCACTTCTTCCCCACTGTCCGTGGTCAACGATTCGGAGAAGAACGATTTCAGCAGGAAGGTCCCGAACTGAGTCTGCACGTATTTGCTGTTCGCTACACGCGAGATGGTGGAAATGTCCAGGCCAACGATGTCTGCAATATCCTTCAGAATCATCGGTTTCAGCTTGGTCTCGTCTCCCGTCAGGAAGTATTCCTTCTGATATTCCATGATGGCATCCATGGTTCCGTAGAGCGTCATTTGGCGCTGTTTGATGGCATCGATGAACCATTTGGCCCCGTCCAATTTCTGCTTTACGAACTGCACCGCATCCTTGTTGGCCTTGCCTTTGGTCTCCGAATAAGCACGCAGCATCTGCTTGTATTCGTTGCTCACTTTCAGTTGTGGAGCGTTTCGGCCATTGAGCGTGAGCTCCAACTTACCGTCATCATTGGTAATGATGAAATCGGCAACGATGTTCTGCACCACCTTGGTACTGTCCGAAAGGGAATTGCCCGGTTTCGGGTTGAGCTTCAGTACCTCATCCAATACCTTCTTCAGTTCATCTTCCTCAATATGCAAACGCTGACAGATCTTGCTGTAGTGCTTCTTCGAGAACTCATCCATCATATTGGTGATGAGTTCCTTGGCCAGATGAACGGTTTCCGTCTCTTCCTTGCGGTTCAGTTGAAGCATCAGACATTCCTGCAGATTGCGTGCACCAACTCCAGCAGGTTCAAAATGCTGTATCACGTCCAACAGGTCCTCCACCTCATCCTCATTGGTATGGATGTTCTGGGTAAAAGCAAGGTCATCTACAATGGCGAATATCTCTCTGCGTAGGTAGCCGTCATCATCAATGTTTCCGATGATGATCTCGGCAATGGTGCGCTGTTGCTCCGTAAGCACCCGCATTCCCAACTGCTCCAATAACAGGTCTTGGAAGCTGGCACCACCGCTCAGCGGCATCTCCCGCTCCTCATCATCCGGGCTGGTATTGTTCGCGTAGAGCTTGTAGTCCGGAATCTCGTCATCATCCAAGTAATCCTCAATACTGAACTCATCATCCGCGTCAGAATCGTCATAGTCCTCCTGATCGTCATTCTTCAGGTCAGCGAACTCATCGTCCAGGTCGTCTCCATCCGCACCTTCCTCCAGCGCAGGGTTCACTTCCAATTCTTCCTTGATGCGCTGCTCCAGTGCCACAGTGGGTATCTGCAGCAACTTCATAAGCTGTATCTGCTGAGGCGAAAGTCGCTGCAGTTGCTTGAGTTGTAATCGTTGTTTGAGTGCCATGGGAGTGGGATTTAACGATGTGCCTAAGATCGCTATTCCAAACGGAGTGCCAAAAGCGTTTCGGTAAATCTGCCAAGGATCGGTGATCGCCCCCCTGCTTAGCGTCTTATGCGGTCAGACAACGGACTTCCGAACGATAGCCTTTGAATCGGAAAACAGAACAAAGGAATTGAAAATGTGGACCCCCTTTTTCAAAACCTTATACTTAACACCAAGAAAAACGATGAAAAATACTTTTAGAATCCCCTGGTTTTTACCTCAGTTCTTTGTTGAAATCAGTGCTTTATTTTTAATTTTTTCCAGTCGTCAAGAGATCAAATACATCTTTCCTTAATACCGTGTCTCCGTTGAAGAAGAAATAAGTGTACAGAGAAAAGGTCGAGTCCTTCAAAACCTCATAGTCCGTTGTCGGTGTCACAATTCGAACCGTGCCTTCTTCATATAAAACCGGAATGTCTAAAGTATCCATCTTCTTGAGTAGTTGAGAGTGATACCACATAAGATCGTCCGTGGCCGTGTAGAAATTGTCACCCCCAGACTTCAATCTTAATTCTTCAATTTCAACCGAATCAATTTCAATTACCAGTAAGGTCGGATTTTCCAGGACAATCTCCTTGTCGATTGTGACATCTTTCTTAATTGCTGCGGTCTCTTGACCTAATCGGTCATTAGATTTTGATCGATCTGTAGAAATCGAGTCCTCATGATTTTGTCCACATGAAAGCAAAATCATGCTGAAGATTAGTAATCTCTTCATTCTATTGTTTCACATTGAGCCCAACGTTTTCCGCTACAGATAATGCGTTGGGTCACTTCGAGTGCGCGTAGCGTGTATCGAGAAGTGTTTGGTTAGCCTTCCCACAGTCCTCGATACGATCAAAGATCACTCGGACTGACCCGCGCACGGACAGCGCACAACGAAACTGAGCCCGACTGACGTACTGTCACAAGCATGAGATTTTAGCGGGTGTTGGCGTGTCGTTGTTTCTTTTTCTTCTTCGGAACTTCAAGTTGTCCAATAGACCAAGTTGGAGATTAGAAAAACCACATAGGAAAGTGGAACGGCAATGGATAGCACCACCAATGTCCAAAACATAATGTCACGGGTTCGTTCCTTTAGCTTTTCGATAAAGTTGTTTATCAATTCAAGCAGGATAAATGCCAAGTTCAGGAAAACAGAATAAACGATGTACGCTCCAGCCGCGTAGCCCAAATAAAGCAGAGCGAGTTTCAGTTCGAAAGGTTCACCAGTTCAAATGTCGATTAAATGAATTGTCGACATAACTGTCAGCGACCAGATAATACCAGTCGTCAGAAGTATCTTATTGTACGTCCAACGCTTCTGTGTCCAATATGTCTTTCGGTCGAGTTCCATTAAGTCGTCAGAAGGTGCCTTTTACAATTACCTACAACGGTGCGCCTAAAAGTATTGCGTTTTGAAACTACTGAGTTTTCAAGATGCGGTAACGTGGCAGAACCGTATGTCACACAACCAAGAAAAACGATTAAAAACGTCTACCAAGACTTGCTTTTACTTCAGTTCTTTGTTGGAGTTATTTTGCTTCTTTCATTTTTTTACCACTTTCTGGCGACTTATCGTCCCATCTTCTAACAAGACTTCAATACAATACAGCCCCGATACATCAGGCAAAGTGATATTTATCATCTCTCTGGAAACAGTCTGATTCTCGGAAACAAGAACGCCCATTGGGTTATAAATCCTTATCCTTGACATGTTGGTATTTGAAGCACCAACAATGCTAAAATTGCCTCCGGTCGGATTAGGGTATACAATAAGGTCTGTCTTATCTGACACGGGGTTTTGGATCATATTTGGAGAATCAAGACCGTTTAAACGAGTCACACGATTTCGCTTTATTCCGTTGAATGATCCGAAGCCCCCACCTATAACGACCTTACCGTCATCTTGTAATGCAAGACAATTAATCAATCCTCCATAGGCTCCGGATCCAACATCGAAGTCGGCATCAAAGGAACCATCGGAATTGATTCTGGCGAGATGTACGGAGTAATTGTTGTTATAATGGTAGAAATCACCTGAGATTATAATTTTTCCATCTGGCTGTATGGTCAGGTCATTTATTAGATGGGCACTCGTTCCGAGTCCTGAACCAGAGTCAAAACTTTGATCAAGCGTTCCATCGCTAAAAAGTCTAGCGATAGACCTTGATTCATATCCATTGAAATAATTAAATCGTCCGGCAATCACAATTTTTCCATCGTTTTGAATTGCAACAGTCTCCACAAAATCATCAGGGCCGGTCCCAGGGTTGAACGAGTTGTCCAAAGCCCCATCTGAATTGATTCTTGCGATGCGGTTTCTCTGCGTTCCATCATATTCTGTGAATGACCCGACAATGATGATCTTTCCATCACTCTGTAGCGCCATATTGGCTATGTAATTGTTCTGATTGATTCCTGTCCCGGAATCAAAAGTATTGTCGATGGATCCGTCAACATTGATGCGGACTATCCCTTTGCGTGCTGCCAGTATTCCACCATTACCATTTCCCGAATTGTAACCACTGACCAGTATTTTCTGATCATTCTGAATTAGAACCCGATCCATGAAACCGAAATGCCCATTCTGATTGAATGTAGTATCCAGGTCACCTGACGGCTCGTAGCGTCTGAGGAATTCTTTTCCCGTTACGATTTTTCCGTTTGCCTGAACGGCTATTGTGTATGCGCTATGATCAATTCCATCTACAACATCGAATGTTTCATCCAATGTGCCATCAACATTCAAGCGAGCAAATCCTGCTCGTGGCACTCCGTTGTAATGCAAAAAATTTCCACCAATCAGGATTTTTCCATCCGGTTGAATCGCTAACGCAAACAAAGGATAATCAGCACCAGTACCAACGGTAAACCCATCATCAAAGGCCCCGCTGGTTTCAATTCGAACAACCCGATTCAAAAGTCTGTTATCATAAGATTGAAAATCGCCTACTGCGACAATTTCTCCCGTAGCTGTCAATGCCACCGAATACACATCGTTGTCGAAACCCTCGCCACTTTGGAAGGTAGGGTCTGTCGACCCATCTGTATTGAGACGAATCACTCTATTGGCCTGAAATCCGCTGAAAACGGTGAACTGACCGCCAATTATAATTTTTCCATCACTCTGAATACATGTTGAGTAAATGAATCCGTTGGCTCCGGAGCCAATTGAGAAACTCTGGTCAATGCTTCCATCTGAATTCAACCTTGCCAATCGATTTCTCGCTGCTCCGTCAATGGTGGTAAAGTCACCACCGATGATGATTTTTCCATCCTGCTGTACTTCAGTGGCCCAGACCACATCATCAGTTCCTGAACCGACACTGAAGGTCTGATCCAATGAGCCGTTAGCATTGAGTCTAGCTATGTGCCCAGCAGCTACACCATCGACCGTTTCGAAACTGCCTCCGATAATCAACTTGCCATCTGTTTGCACAGAGACAGATTGAACATATTGATCAGGTCCTGTTCCTGTATCGAAAGTGGTATCAAGAGTCCCATTTGAATTCAATCTTGCAATCGAGTTCAACGGTGCACCGTTATATGAACTAAAAACGCCTGCCACCAATATTTTCCCGTCAGGCTGTACAGCGATTGAATAGACGTTATTATTAAACCCTGTCCCTACTTGGAATGAGCTGTCAAGACTACCATCAACATTCAATCGCGCAATTCGGTTAACAGGTTCACCATTGTAAGATGTAAAATAGCCACCTATAAGTATTTTCCCATCAGGTTGAATTGCTGACGACCAAACACTATTGTTTGCCCCCGAACCAACAGCCAAACTGCTGTCCACACTTTGGTCGGTATTTAGTCTTGCAATTCTGTTTATAGATGATCCATTCAAACTGGTGAACTCACCGCCAACCAGCACCTTTCCATCATTTTGTACCGAAACTGTCCTTATAATTTGATTGGCCCCGGCACTGTAGCCATATCCGATGTCGGTCGGGTTAAACGTAAGATCAACAGAGCCAGGTGTTTGACTGGTTGCCGAAAAAGTGAAGGTCAAGCACATCATCAGAATTGGAAAAACCTTTACAACATATTGCATTACACGGGCTTCTTTACATGTCATTTTTGGTGATTTTGAGAGTACTGAACATAAGAGATGAATACGATTCTCAATAGCTACAGAGTGTGTTTTTAATTAACCCCAACGGTGCCGCTAAATGAAAGGCGGTTTTAAATCTGTTGACCTTTCACCCGGAACCGTTGGTTGCCGAAAGGTACAACATTGAGCATTAAGTTTCACCCCGCCTTGGATTTAGCGATTGTTGTAATTGCGT